>JBJTTW010000229.1:0-5494 GCA_046080385.1 bacterium | reverse complement strand
TAGCCATGCTAATGGCATAAAGTGAAGAGAGATGGAATTTCTTGCAGAAATTCCATCTCTCTTGATAAACTTCTCTCTGAAATCTAATTAACAATTTGCTTAAATTATTAAAAATTTAACTTCAGATCTGAACTCAGGAGCAAGACGCCCTTGATAATTTTGAAGATTATTTAGTTTATGGTGGCTATCCTGGACTGTTAGCTAAAGCTAAACCCGCTGATAAAAGGGATTTGCTTAAACAGATTTTACAGACTTATATAATGAAAGATATTAAGAGCTTAGTTAAGGAGGAGAACATTTCTGCTTTCAATAATCTTTTATATCATTTAGCACAAGCTCAAAAACAGGTTTTACCAACAGCAACATTGGCAAATGAGCTCAGAGTGACTGAAATGACTATTGAACATTATATTAGTATTTTAGAACAGACTTATATCATTTATAGGATTCCTAGTTTTTCTCAAAATTTAAGTAACGAACTTAAAAAATCGAAAAAATATTATTTTTATGATAACGGTATACGAAATGCTGTGATAAATAATTTTATGTCGATTAAGAATCGTGAGGATAAATCATCTCTGTACGAGGCTTATGTTTGTCACTTTTTAAAAAATCGCCTTCCTTCGCATGGAGAATTGAGATTCTGGCGTACTAAAACTGGTGATGAAATTGATTTCATCCTTTTAATTAATCAGGAGCCCACAATCTTTGAAGTTAAATCAAAACTTAATTCACTAGAGATCCCTAAGTCAATTAGAACTTTTATAAAGAATTATCCAAAATTAAAGAAAGCTTTTATTCTTAATGAAAATCTTGAAGGAGAAGCCTATCATTTGGGTTTCAAGGTGAGCTTTATCAGATTAAAGCATTTAGAGCATGATCCTGAAATTTTAGAAATTTTTGAAGATGAGATTTAAAGAAGTTTCAGAAAGCTTATTCTCGATTCAGTAAATAATAAAAAACGATTATAGGATCTACACTTATAGCTTCAAAGTATAGACCCCAATCTTTTGCAAAGCGGGTTTCAAAATGTAAATGTGGAGCCGTTGATAGACCAGTACTTCCAGCTTTACAGAGTGGCGAATTTTTTAAAATGATCTGATCTTCTTTATAGCTAGGAATTTCATTAAGATGAGCGCAGAGGATATATAATTTTTCGCGGGTTCCTTGATTTGATTCAGGAAGTGATAATTGAAGTTCGCGAGCAGTGCTGGTTTCTAAATTTAAGACTTCGGCGATTAGATAATTACCCAGTTCCTTATTATAATTACCTTGGCAGATCTTTAAATCTAAAGGTGCATATATAATCTGTTCTCTGAGTGCATTGTAATCAACACCGTGGTGAAACTTGGTTTCACCAGTTATGGGATGCTCGCTACGTAAGCCATAGGGAGAGCTTAATTTATGATTAGTATCAAATCCGAATAATAATTTAGCGAGTAAAAATTCTGTCTCTTTTCTTTGATTTTCATCCAAGCTTGACTCACAGAAAGCTTTTGGGTAAATTATTTCAGTGTCAAATTTCAGATGAGAATTATTTTTTTCTTGTTTCAGTTGATTTTTTTCTTCTATATTAAGGATTATAAGTTCATCTTTGATGTCTAAAAATGCTTCTGGTTCAGTATTTAAGACTTTAATATTTTTTCTAGTTTTTAAATATAATCTTTTTTTATTCTGAGACTGCTTGTGAATTTCATCTTGATTAAGTTCTGCTAGTATTCTTTCCTGATACTCTTCATGGCACTGTTGCCAAACTCCGATTTCTGCGTTTTCGTCGTCCTCATGATCCTCATGTACTCCGAGTACACTGCGGTCATTCGTCCTCCTCGACCTTGAACTTGTTCGTTCGGCAACAGTGCCTTCATCTAAAATGTAAGTAGAATAACCTTTATAGATTTCTTTTAAGTTAATTCTAAAATCTTTGATGTAGATTAGAATAGGTGAACTTGGCACTGGGTTTGCTTGCGCAAATCCCTTTTCTGTAAAAGGTTCTGTGATCAAATTGATTAATGATTTATGTGGAAAATTTTCTAAGTTTTTTTTATTGAGAAGAAAGTCTCTTACTTGGAGATTTTTAGATTGATTATTCTTATGAAGATTAAGCTCATCTAGCCTAAACTCAAACTCCCTTTTCCCGGACTTAGCTTCATTATTCAGACTTAGAATTGAAATATTGTTTTTAATCCGTGTAAAAAGCTCTTGGGGATTACTTTTATAGCGCCAAAAGCCAGAGAGGATAGAGAGAGGATTTAATAAAAATAGTTTTTTCTTTAAATCTTTTACTAGTTTGCTCGCAGCTAGCCCTTCTGCATTTTGGGACTGTAGCTGGACGAACAAATTCAAGGCTGAGGAGTTGGAGCCTGCTTCAGCAGTATCCTCAGTTTTTATAAGAGGGGATGAAACTCTCTTGCTGACAGGTCTTAAAATGAAATGAAATCCATATGAATTTAATCTCTCGTCAGAGAAAGCTTCATGTGGAATATAGGTTTGAGCATTATGGTCACCATCCGCAAGAAGAATTTTTATATTAGAGAAATTTTCCCCAATCCTTTCTAGGTGATTATTTAATCTGATTCTAATATAATCTGAAATGTGCGAAGCTCCTATTTCAGTTGTTCTGTAATGCATGATGAGCTCATTTTTAGAATTAAATATAAAAGCAGATCTGCGTGAGTATGAGCCGTGAACAGATTCTACATGCTGTAAGCCAAGAAAGTAGAGTAGAGATTTTTCCTTTATTTCTTCTCGCCAAGCACTTAGCTGAGACTCATCTAATGCACCTTCTCGTTCTAAATACCTTATGGATAAATCATCTTGGCTGATATAGAATCCGTATTTTCTACCACTATGATTGTAAATATTAGAATCGGTATTATTCGTAAAAAAATATTCTTCAGCTAAGCCCTGAAAAGTACCTGAGGTGTTTTTCGTAAAATCGTACCAAAGCTCTCCAGAAGCCTCACCTTCAGGTGAGTAATAACTGAGCCCTAAGCAGTAGTCATCATTATTAGGATCTGTATGGCTGGGAATTATAAGATTTTCACCTTGCTGAAATTCAAGTAAAATTTCATAGGCTTTTTTAGTTTTAGGCAGGGGAGATAGTTCTAACCCTTTTTCTGCTTGTGAATTTTTTTGATCATTTAACTCAGTAAAAAAGAAAAGCTGATAATCTTCTGAAATCATTAAGCTGCAATTTTCTTTTGGGTCCATTAATTCATCAGTACAAGCATAAAGAAGCTTTCCGTTAAATTCTATGGAATTTGAGTTTTTTTTAAGATAGTTAAGAAGCGAGTCATAGCCTAGATCTAAGGCTGCTTGATTTAAAATCTGTATGTATTCAGGTTTACTATCGTAGATCTGATAAGTAAGATGTTCATTTTGCTTTTGGCTAATTAAAACAGTGCCTTTTCCTGAAAGCATAGTTTAAGTTTATATCAGATTCTCCCCAGCTGACAGTCCGTGAAAAAAACTTTGTTTTTTATACTTAAATAAACCCTACTGGAACTTGGTAAATTTTCTCCGCGATCTGCCTTACCTCTTCTCCATTATTAATTACTAAGCCATAAGGGCATTTATATTCTTGAATGAAATCTTTTAAAGCCAGTAGCTGATTAGATTTAATGCCAGATGAAGCCTTGATTTCAATCGGGATTAAACTGTGCCCGATATCAAGAACAAGATCTATTTCAGCAGCGTTTTTTGTGCGGTAGTAATAAACATCATAATTTATCAGTTCTGGTTTTATATTCTTTAAAATCTGTTCTGTAACAAAAATCTCCCAAATCCTGCCAAAATGCGGGTGTGAGAGTAGCATATCAGTATCTAAAATTTTAAGAAAATAATTGATAAGCCCTGTGTCTCTAAAATATCCTTTGGAGGCTTTCAATAATCTTTTTTTACCATTCCCCTCAAAACTATTAATCCTTCTCCATAAAAAAGTTCCTTCTGCTATTTCAAAATACTTTTTAATAGTTGGCTGAGAAACCTCTAAAGCTGTAGCAAATTTAGATATATTAATAATTTCACCAGAGCTAAAAGCTAACATCAAAATAAATCTACGATAAGCATCTAGATTTATATTAGGAAAAAGCTGACGCAGATCTCTTTCTATATAAGTTTTGATATAAGATTCATACCAAGAATTATAGAAGATTTTATTTTTTCGTTTTAGGAAAGCTTCTGGGTAAGAACCATGCATGCATAAATCTAGAATTTCTTTATCGGAGTATAAGCGTTTTAGCTTACTGAAATTCTTAGGCTCTAAGAGGTTTTTATAAAAATGAGAAGTCTCTTTTTTTAAAGCCTCATCGAAACTTAAACCTGATATTTCCACGATTGCGACTCTGCCAGCCAAGCTTTCGTTAATACTTTTAACTAATGCTGGAGAGCTAGAGCCACTAATTAAATAAAGACCATTTTGGCTACGATTATGATCAATAGCCACTCTTAAGCCATTAAATAGTTGGGGTAAACTTTGAGCTTCATCTATTACTAAAGGAGTCTGAGATTGTCTGAAAAAAAAATCAACATCCGCTGAAATGAGATCATAGTCAGCAGTCTTTTCTAGATCATAGTAAGCTGCTTTTGGTAGCAAGTCTTTTAAAAGAGTACTTTTACCAACTTGCCTTGCTCCTAATAGAGCTACACACGGAAAGCCCTTTAAAAGATTTTTAATATGTGAACTAATCGATCTTTTTAAATGATCAGGCATATATAAAGTTTAACTTTGAAAATGCCTGATGTAAATCCTTGTCAAAATTTATGGTTTTTACGCCTTAAACTTATAGGAAATCATTTATGGTCGATAGTATTACTCTTGGACATGCAAAAGCAGTGGTATCTCATTTATCGCAGCTTACTGAAGATAAGTATTCTGCAATAGCATCGGAGACTGATCCTAAGAAAAAAGCTGAGCTCAGGAAGACAGCTATCGGTCCAAGAATGGCTGATTTACAGCCAGATCAAGTTATTTTAGCCGGTGATGGTAATAATAAGATCACCCAGCAAGAATTAGTCGATACTTTTAATGAACAACTTACTAAGAATGGCGGTGTAGCACTTAATCAACAGCAGATAGCTTATTTATGGGGAATTAGTATATATGTTATTAAAGATCCAGGAGGAAGTGCTGCTTCTACTAATTCTTCTTCGACTGTTCCTGCTGCTACTATCCCTTCTTCTTCGACTACTCCTTCTAAAACTAATTCGTCTACTAGGACTAAACCTGCTGAAGACACGGAAGCACCGACACTAATCTCTAGCAGCCCAAGTAATGCTGCTACAGATATAGCTAAAAATCCTAATATAGATCTTACTTTTAGTGAAAACATTAGATTCGCTGATTCTGCGAAAGTAAAGCTTTTTAAGAAATCTGATGACACTGAGGTGGAAATCACTAGATCTGTAGAGGGTGGTAAGACTTTGAGGATGAAGCCTCAAGCGGCTTTGGATGATAGTACAGAATACTATGTGAAGATAGAGTCTGGTGCTATAA
>JBJTTW010000228.1:0-9484 GCA_046080385.1 bacterium | reverse complement strand
GTAATCTCCCTCATTTAAATCTTTTTTTCTTTCAGAATTTGTAAAGTCCTGTGGGTGAAAGGTATATAGGTCTAGTTCGGCCCATTCATATTCTGCTAATTCATTTAACCATTTTGGAAAGTTTGCATTTCTAAACTTCATTTTAAATTTCAGGCTTTTTAAATACTCGGAGAAGTTTTTGCTCATCTGAAGATAAACAGCTGATTTACTTGGAAAGTTATGATAAAAATCGACGATGATTTCCCCCCAGTAGTCTTTAAGAATCTTGAAACAAAGTGGGAAGCATTGTTTCATGGTGATATTTATTTTTTCTAAAGCGAGACTTTTATAAATACTAAGCTCCTTTTGGACTTGTGGGGAAAGGATTTTAGGGTTAGCAGTTTTACCCATAAAGTATTTTTTTATTTCTTGTTGTATTTGATAAAGCTTTGCCATTAAAGGATATTTTCCCAGTTTGATTTGCTTTATCCTAAATCTGCGAATTCTTCATTTAAGGAGTCTAGATCCTTCGCTAGTTGGTTTTTACTTAGATTACTAGTTGCGGTAAGGTCGGGAATTGAGTTAGTTGCTTGCATAGAAGAGGGATCCATATTTAAATTTGCTGTTTTATTGTTAGTTAGGAGTGAAGCAGGTCTATTATTTGCTTCTGTCTCTGCCGCTTCGGGCTCAGCATTGCTAACGTTTTCCGTTTGACTAGCTGCAAGCTCAATTTTTTCAGTTTCATTATCTTCCTCCGAATCATATTTACTATCCATAATTCTACGAATTTGTTTTAACTCATAGATTAGTCCGAGAAAACCTTCTTCCGAGAAATTCATATCACGCTCGAGTAGCACTGCCTTTACTTTGGTTTTTTTTATAACGTAAGAAAAAAGATCTAAGGCTGTGTCAGAAACAGCTTCACCATGTGAGTCTAAAGCTTTAATTTTATGACCTGTTAATTTTGATGTATAACCACGTTTTAATCCACCGAGATGTACTTGTACTACTTTTTTAAGGTCTAAGTCGTCTAGGAATGGCTTTGGTAGATATTTGTGATTCATGGCATTAACAAGAACATTATTAATATCTAGTAAAAAACCACAGCGAGCCTTTTCTAGTACGAGGTTTATAAAAGTTTGTTCGCGAAGTTCACGCAGACCATAATTTGTGTAATAACTAGGATTCTCAAAGAGAAAGGGAATCTGAAAGTAATCCTCAAGATATTTAATATTATTAGCTACTACTTCCGCAGCTTCTTTTGTAAAGGGTACGGGAATTAACTCTTGGAAATAATGAGAACCGATTCGCGAATTAGTCAGGTGGTCCGAGAACCAAGGGGCCTTAATTTCTTCAAAAAGTTCTTTAAATCCTCTAAGTAAATAAAAATCAAATTCTAAGCGTTTTTTGTTTTGAGGGGCAGAGCCTATACTTAAATTTACCCCATGAGGAATAAGGGGGACTCCTTTAGCAAGCACTTCTTCAAAACGCTTGCGAGGCAATCCCCCGTTATTAATGTAGTTTTCTGGAATTATTTCCAGCCATTGAATTAGTGTTTGTTTGGAAGGGGCCTCTAAGTAACTGAGAACATCTTTCTGAATCTCGTCTCGGAGTCCAATTCCTAAGCCATAAAATTTAAGCTTATTAGTGAGCACTCTTCTCTGGAGCTGTTGTAGCTGGTGCAGCAGCAGCTTCTTCAGTAGCTGGTGCAGTTTCAGCAGTAGCTTCTACTTCTTCTACATCAACTGCTTCTACTTGATCTTCTACAGTCTCTGGTGCTTTGCTAACGTTACAAGCATTTAGTACGCTTGTGAAACCACAAACAAGAACTAGTGATGTAAAGATTTTTAATAGTTTATTCATAGATATCTCCTTATCTTTTCTCTAGATATTCTATCCTATCAAGGCTATTCAGCGATTTAATTTTTTTAGAAAAATATGTATTTTTTGTAAAATACATACCCACACTGCATTATGATATATTAATATAAGATTAAGTTGTGAAAAACGAAAGTTTTCACTTGACGTAGAGGCTTATTTTTTTATGAGTAAACAAAATAATCATGAAAATTATTTTGTTCTAGCTTGTCCGAGAGATGATGGCAGGCTCGCTATTTTGTGTAGAAATACTGGTCTTAATCAAGGGCCAGCACTCTGTGAGAGTAAAAAAGATGCGGTACGCCTAAAAACCAAGTTGATAAATGATCCCCGAGGTCTATCTAACGATAATGCTGTCGCTATTATTAGAAGTCTTTATGTTTACGAGTTGAATTATAATGTGAAACCAGTCTGGGAGCAGCATTCACAGTGGGCTTACCTGCCATTAGAATTGGCCAAATGTGTAGAATCGCAGGCTTTTTTTTCAAGATGATTCTTATCTAGTTGCGGCTACACGCCCTATATAGTTGCTAGAGCGCTTGGTGGATTTAAAGACAGCGGCCGCTTCTTGTATGTTACTAACTTCAATAATTTTTATTTTTAATTGTATTAAATTTATTTTTAATTCTGGACTTAAAGTGGGGATTATGGCAGTAGTGAAGCCGAGCTTTTGAGCTTCTTTTAGCCGGAGTTCTATGTTACTGACTTGGCGAATTTCTCCGCCTAGACCTAATTCACCTAGCGCGATGAAATTATTACGAGACTGCTCGCAAACTCCAATTCCTGCGTTTTCGTCGTCCTCATGATCCTCATGCACGCCTAGTGCACTGCGGTCATTCGTCCTTCTCAGCCTTGAACTTGCACGTTTGTGAGCAGTCTCGTGGAGCTGCCCGCAAACTCCAATTCCTGCGTTTTCGTCGTCCTCATGATCCTCATGCACGCCTAGTACACTGCGGTCATTCGTCCTTCTCAGCCTTGAACTTGCACGTTTGTGAGCAGTCTCGTGGAGCTGCTCACAAACTCCAATTCCTGCGTTATTAATAGAGGCATCAGGTTTTTCAAGCATAGATAGTGCGATAGCCAAATCAGAAGCGGGTTCTCTGATATTAAGACCGCCTGCGACATTCACGTAGACATCTTGTTTACCCATGGGTATTTTTAGGTATTTTTCCATAATGGCTAATATTTGATGTAGTCTAGTGAAGTCTATACCATTAGCCATGCGTCTAGGATTATGCTGGTCAGAATATATAACTAGTGACTGTACTTCCACTAGTAAAGGTCTCCGCCCCTCTTTAATAACCGTGACTATACCACCAGCACGTTGATTTAAAAAAATCTGGGAAGGATCGCTGACATCACTTAATCCATTTTCTCGCATCTCAAATACGGCTAGTTCATCAGTGCTACCAAAACGATTTTTAATTGAACGTAGAATCCGCAAAGATTCGTCTTTAATCATTTCGAATTGCAAGACGGTATCGACCATATGTTCTAAAATTTTTGGGCCAGCTATATCACCATCTTTATTGATATGGCCGACTATGAAAATTGGCACATTAAAAGTTTTAGCGATTCTCGTAAGGTTCGAACAGCATTCTTTAATCTGCGAGACATTGCCTGGAACTGAATCTAGGTTAGGGTTATAAAGAGCTTGTATGCTATCGACTATGACTAGATTGGCTTCAGAGTTTTTAATTGCCTCAAGGATTTTTTCGAGGTTACTTTCGGTATAAACCAAGATATTCTCCTCATGTTGGGACTGCTCGCAAACTTCAATTTCTGCGTTTTCGTTGTCCTCATGATCCTTGTATATCTGCGATACACTGTGGTCATTCGTCCTCCTCAGCCTTGAACTTGTACGTTTGCGAGCAGTCCCATGTTGCACAGCTTCAAATTCTGCGTTTTCGTCGTCCTCACGATCCTCATGTATCCGTGATACACTGCGGTCATTCGTCCTCCTCAGCCGCTTCGCTCTCATTTTAAGTTGGCTAGAAGACTCTTCTGCACTGACATAGAGTACTTTTAACTTTTTGAGACTGAAATAAAAAGCTAGCTGCAAGAGTAAAGTCGATTTACCGATGCCTGGCTGACCGCCTATAAGATTTACGCTAGCTGGAACTATGCCACCACCGAGAACACGATTAAATTCTTTAGATCCAGTATCCAAGCGGAGTATAGAGTCTTCTTTTATTTCACTTAATGTAAGTATCTCATCTTCTGAGTTTACAAATAGGCTGTGTTTTACTCCTGTAGCTTTAGTTTTCGTTTTTATTATGGCTTCTTTTTCTAAACTACCCCAGGCTCCGCAGCTACTGCACTGACCAAAGTAACCATTAGTTTCGTGGCCACAGTTACGACAAACCCAGATGAACTTGCTCATATTTATGTAAGAGTATCATGAGATTCGCAGTACAGACAATCTAAAATACTCGGAATATTCCATCCCAAAGACTTTACCTGGTAGTATAAAAATCTCTTGTTTTAGGAGTTCTTGAAAAAATTTTTCTACTGGAGACTGCTCGTAATCTTCATTTTCTGCGTTTTTGTTAGCTAAAGAAGAAGGTTTATCACTAGTTAAAGATTTTAAATTATTTTTACTACAGGAATTAAGTTTAGCCAGCATACACAGTCCCCCAAAACTATCTTGAGATAAGTCTACAGAAACCTCACCTAGAAAGTTTTTTGAGGGCTGCTCGCAAACTCCAGTATTTAAGCCCGCTTTAGTTAATTTTATTACATTAGGATTTTCATAAATTTTCTCTAACCCTTTCTTGATAAGAATTTTAGAGTTTTCTAAAAGTGTTCCCCTTTTATTTAAAGTTAAGGCTGTGATTTTTTCACTTAAAATAGAGGTTCTAAGGGAAAAATAACTTTTTTGTGAAAGACATTTCTCGATTATTTTTTTCTCTTGTGTCGCTATCCAGCCAACTCTCAATCCCTGTAAGCCATAGGACTTGCTCACATCAGAGATGCTGATTCCTTTTTCATAAAGATTAGCTACTGCTGGAATGGGTTTTAAGCAGATATCTCTGAAAACTTCGTCAGCGATTAAGTATCTACCGTTAAGAATGTTTATAAGTTCTTTGAGCTCAAATTCGTTAAAACAGTAACCGCAGGGATTATTAGGATTATTAATCACCAAGGCTTTCACCTCAGGATTTTCTCTAATTATTTTTTTTAAAGATTCTAAGTTAAGTTGAAAATCTTCTGCCCATTTAAAATCCCAATCGATTACTCTGCATCCCAGCCCTTCAGGTATCTTATAGAGAGAGGGATATATGGGTTTCTGTACTATTAGGCTATCACCTAATGTAAATAAGCTTGAAAAGAGAATGATAATAGCCTCAGCAGCTCCGCTGGTAGAGAGGAATTTTAATTTAGGACACTGCTTGTAAGTTCCAAACTGGGATTGCTCGCAACCTTCTTTAAGAGACTGCTGCACAACTCCACTTTCGGCGTTTTCACTCTCCCGAGGAGAGCAGTGCATAATTCTATTTTCTGTGTTTTCGTTTTCACCTTCTTGAGGATTATAAATATTTTCAAGCGCAGAATAGAATTCTGCTAAACCATATTTTGAAGAATAGTCCAGTTCTAGATTTAAAAGATCTTTTAATAAAAATTCCTGGTCTCTTTCTTCATATAGGCTAAATACCTGATGAATACTCAAGGGATTTAAGCAAGCAGTACTAAACGAAAAGGAGTAAGCCTTTTCGTAGGAATTATATAAATCTTCTAGTTCAAAATTATTAAAAAGCAAATAACACGCTAAATAAGAAAAACTATTTAATTTCTACGTGTTCAGTTACTTTACGTAGATATTTATTATACTTCTTAGCTTTTAGCTTATCTGGATGCTTTTTCTTATTCTTGGTAGTAGCATAGCGAGACGGCGGAACCCCAGCAGCTCTAGCTTCTGTACATTCAAGTATAATTTTTACTTTATCTTGTTTCTTCTTCGCCATATTCGATATCCAGAACGAGAATTATATCAAAGAATCATACTTTAAGCCGCCTCTTCGTAAAAAATTAATCTTTTTAACTGAATAGAAGCTTTGTCTTAAATGTCCATGTAGAGATCATGAGTAATCTTGTTAAGGATCATGCTTTATTTTTAACCAAATCTGCTGAGGTGGAAACTAAGATATCGAAGCTTTTGAATGATACTTCCGTTCTACCGACTAATCAGAAGCAGCTTTTAGAACTTTTGGATCTTGCTGATGATGTTAATACTTTAAATTCACAATTAATACAGAGCCTTAAGTCTCTAGAAAATTTATCTAAAAGATTAGTTCATAGAACTAAAATTAGATCTAAGCTTCAAGATTTAAAACCAGTTAGTGATGCTGATTTACAGAGATTAGTGCAGATCTTAGGTTATAGCATTATTCGGGATGAGGCAGAGGCGAGCATTCTACTTGATTATTTATATTTAGCGAAAAAAATAAAAAACCGCCATCAAAGAACTTTACTTAAAAATGCTGCTTGGAACGCTAAAATAGCTAGAGGTTTAGCTGAGATGATGAAAGTATCTAATCCTAGAGAGGCTTTCTTTGCAGCTTTAAATTTCCATGTGGGCAAACTTCTTCTGGTTATAAATGATGAAAGATCATATGAAGAAATAGAAAAGATGAAGTTAATGGGTATGGATTCAGCTAGTGCTGAATCTGCGATTCTTGGCTTTAGTGTAAATGAACTTGCTAAAAGATTTCTACTTAATCAGAAATTACCAGACGCAGTTATAGACGTAGTTGTCAATGGTCATGAAAGAAAAAACAAAGCCGAGAATGAGGCTCTATTAAATATAGTGAGCTTTGCTGATCTAATAGTTAGAGCTATTAATGAGGAGCGTCGTAGTTTAGTGGAAGTTTGGCATGAATCTAAAAATTTTTTACAGGAGCTTAAGCTAGATATCTCTTTTGATGAGTGGAATAGGCAGATTAAACTGATATTTTTTCACTTAGTTAAATTCGAAAATGAAGTTTAATTTCCGTCATTCAGTGAAAATACCTTACTAGAGTTGCTTGTATTAGTTAAAATATGTGTTTATGGATAACACAAAACTTGAACAGGCTAGGGAAATAATATCTAAGTATCTTGCCCCTGATAATTTTAAAGATCTTTCTGTAATAGGTGATAAAAAAGTTGTCTTTAACCTATTAATGGAAAAGCCTGATGATAAAAAGAAAGCAGAGATTATATCCCAATTAGAATCTCAGCTTAAAAAAGCTGGTTTCGAAGAATTAGATGTTTATACGACACAGAAATCAGATACTGCTGGTGCTGGTCATAGACCGCTAGGTGGCACTGCTAATAGAGCAGCTTTAGCTCCTAAGTCACCAGTCGAGGGTGTTAAGCATATTATCGCTATTAATAGTGGTAAAGGCGGTGTAGGTAAAAGCACTTGCTCGGTAAATTTAGCGATAGCTCTTTCACAACTCGATAAGAAAGTGGGTTTGATGGATGCTGATATTACTGGTCCTAATGCGCATCTTATGCTTGGTGTAACAGAGAAGCCTTATATTACCGAATCTAAGAAAGTTATGTCTTTAGAGGCTCATGGTATTAAATTAATTTCTATGGGAACTCTTGTGGATGAGGATAAACCTACTATCTGGCGTGGACCTATGCTGGATGGCGTTATTAAACAGTTTTTAAGAGAAGTAGAATGGGGAGAATTAGATTTCTTAATTATAGATCTGCCACCGGGTACTAGTGATGCACAGCTTACTCTCTGTCAGAATGTACCTTTAGATGGAACGGTGATTATCACTACCCCTCAGGATGTCGCTCTTTTAGATGCGAAGAAGGGACTAATGATGTTCCAGAAAATGGGTGTGCCGATTTTAGGTCTTATAGAAAATATGAGTTTCTTTGAGTGTCCTCAGTGTCACCATAGATCTGAAATATTCTCTCATGGTGGCGGTAAGGCTGCTGCTGAGAATTTAGGCTTAGATTTTCTTGGTGCTATTCCTATTGAGCTTAAAGTTCGTACTGGTGGTGATAGTGGTCAGCCGATTACGGCTGTAGATCCGAATCACTCTGTGTCAAAGGTTTTTAAATTGATAGCTGAGAAACTAATACAGAAGATCGCGAAGCAGAAGCTTACAGTTTAATATGCCTAATTCAGATTCAGATATAGTTTCTAAAATCAGCTTTGGTAAAGGCTTAGATACTGATTTAATTACCCCACCGATTTTTTCTGATAAAGAAGAGGAGAGGCTTTATCGCAAACAGCGTCTAGCAGCAGCTTTTAGGCTTTTTGGGCATTATGGTTTTGATGAAGGTGTAGCTGGTCATATCAGTGTGAGAGACCCGATACTTACTGACTGTTTTTGGGTAAACCCGATGTCAGTGCATTTTTCTTTAATTAAAGTCTCTGACTTAGTTTTAGTTAATCATGATGGAGAGATTAAAGAAGGAAAAAGAGCTATTAATAAAGCAGCTTTCGCGATTCATTCTAGAATACATCTTCATAAACCAGAGATTAATGCTGTTGCTCATGCCCATTCTATTTATGGCAGAACATGGTCTAGTTTAGGGCGTTTTTTAGACCCTATTACTCAAGATGCCTGTACTTTTTATGAGAATCAAGTTATTTATGATGTTTATAAAGGTGTGGTCGCAGACTGTAATGAGGGAGACGATATCGCAAGTTTATTAGCTGATAAATCTACTGTTATATTACAAAATCATGGACTTTTAAGTACTGGGAAGTCGGTGGAGTCAGCGGCTTGGCTCTTTATACTTATGGATAAGTGCTGTAAATCACAGATTCTAGCTGAAGCAGTGGGCAAGCCTAAAATTATTCCTCATGATGTTGCAGTTAAGGCTAGGACTTATATTTCAAATGAGGTAACTATGTTTGCTAATTTTCAGCCACTTTATAATATGATTTTAAGTCAGCAAGCGGATTTCTTGGATTAATATGCGTATACTTCACACCATGCTTAGAGTAAAAGATTTAGAGGCTTCTAAGAAATTTTATACAGAAGTCCTTGGGATGAGGGTTTTACGTGAAAAAGAATATCCAGATGGTAAATTTACTCTCTGTTTTTTAGGTTACGCTGATGAAGCTGAAAATACTGTTATAGAGCTTACTTATAACTGGGGACGTTCAGAATATGATCTGGGAGATGCTTTTGGTCATATAGCTTTAGAAGTAGATGATGTCTATAAAGCATGCAAGGAAATAAAAGCTAAAGGCGGCTTGGTTACTAGAGAAGCTGGTCCGATGAAGCATGGCACTACGGTTATAGCCTTTGTTAAAGATCCTAATGGTTATTCTATTGAGCTGATAGGAGCTAAAGTTTAATAGATGATACAGCTAGAAAATATAGAGTCGATAGAAAAACGTTTGTGGAAAGGGGCAGATACTCTTAGAGCTAACAGCGACCTTGCAAGCAACGAGTATTTCATGCCAGTAATGGGGCTCATCTTCCTTCGTCACGCATACAGCAGATTCTTAAAAATTAGATCAGAGATTGAAGCATCTTTACCTTCACGAGCTGGTCAAACAAGACCTGTTACAAAGGAAGATTTTTCTGGGAGAAGTGCAATTTTTCTTCCTCAAGAAGCTCAGTTTATTGAATTGGTAAATTCTCCAAATGATGAAAAGCTTGCTGAG
>JBJTTW010000227.1:0-6399 GCA_046080385.1 bacterium | reverse complement strand
TGTTGATTAATATTAGTGTCCACTAGCTCTGGAGTCAATCTAGGTCTGCCACTAGTCTGTCTTTGTTGAACTGGAGTATTTGGTCTTGCGGTAGCAGCTGGAGCAGCAGGTCTTGTTCCCGTAGCTGGTGTATTTGGTCTTACTGCCGCGGCTGGAGCAGCAGGTCTTGCTCCAGTAGCTGGTGTATTTGGTCTGCCTCCAGTTACTGGAGTATTACGATTATTCGTAGTAGCTGGTCTCTGAGCCTGATTATTAGCTGGTACAGAATTCTCTGGGCGCTGCTTATTTCCGATGGCTTGATCATTAAGAGTAGGTTTAGGTGGACTAACTTGACTTGGAGGCTTACCTAATGCTGGTATGCTTTTCGATGGAGTGCCTCTAACCATCTCTGGACCAGTAGCCATGTCTCTCGCTTTTAATTTAGATGGTGCTTTTGGTGGAGCAGCTTTAGGCTTTTTCATATCTAATGTTTCAGGTAATCCTGCTAGCTTAGAATCCTTTTTATTAACTGGCGTAAAATAATTTCTACGTGGCATAGGATGCGGTTCTAGAGTAGGAATTAACTGAAATGCTCTAACTATGTTTTTTTCTGTATATTTTTTCAGGTAAGAAAATATATAAAATCCACCGACTATAAGAGCTAAAAAGACTCCCAGAATTTTCACCGCAGAACCCAAGGTCTGCTCTTGAACTTGAGTAGCTGCCTGAAGAATACCTACTATTAAACCTAGAGCAGCAGCTAATACGACAAGTGGACCCGAAATGAATATCGCAGTAAGCATTCCTTCTCTAATAATCTCAGGTACCCAATCCATAAGCTATCTCAATTAAAGCTATTCGCTAAACCTTTTATTATAAGCTGCCAGCCATCTATTGCCACAAATATCATAATTTTAAATGGTAATGAGACAATAGTAGGGGAAAGCATCATCATCCCAAGTGCAAGTAATATATTCGCTACTATCAAGTCAATGACAAGGAAAGGAATAAATATTAAAAAGCCAATCTGAAAAGCCTTTCTTAACTCTCCAAGTAAATAAGACACTATAAGTTCTCTTGGGGCTATCTCTTGACTGTTTTTAGGCAAAGGACTTCTAGCTAGCTCATAAAAGAATTTAATATCTTTACTATCTGCATTCCTCAGCATATGCCCTTTCAATGGCTGATAAGCCCTCTCTAGGGCTTCTGGAAGTTTTATTTGCTTATTCGCTAAAGGAATTAAGGCTTCAGTATTCATTTGGTTTAATTCAGGTCCAAGTATATAACCCGTAAGAAAGAGACCAAGACCTACGATAACCATAGTCGGCGGAGAATTTTGTGTACCCAAAGCTTGTTTTAAGAGTGACATAACCAGAATAATTCTCAAGAAAGGTGTCATTGACACGACCATAATAGGCAAGAAACTAAGTATAAATAGAAGACCAACTATCTGTAAGCTTGGCTCTAGGTCTGGGAGAACATTGCTTAAGGTAGCCAAACTGCTCTGTGAAGTTACTATATTGTTAGCAATTGAATCTACCATCGGGTTATTCAATTATTCTAATACGATATTTCTTATTTGTTAGAATTTAAATATGGACCTTGGTAAATTTACACAAAATGCTCAAAATGTAATCATGAACTGTCGTGGTCTTTTAAAGAAATTAGATCATTCGGTTATAGAGCCAGAACATATTATTCACTCCTCTTTGAATATTGATAAATTTGAAGAAACTGATTTAGCGAAGGTTTTAGAGAGCTTGAAAATTAATACGGAATCTTTAAGTCAGATTATCTATGAGTATTTAGCTAAAAAACAAAAAGCCAGCCCTCTTGCTTTAGCGAATGAACAATTTTCGATTTCTGGTAAAACTCAGGATTTTTTAAATAATGCTGTGCTTGCAGCTCAAGCGAATCAAGATGATTTCGTCTCACCAGAACATCTTTTTTTAGCAGCTTTTAATGAGATAACTTTCTTAAAACCCACTCTAGAATCACTTAGTTTAAATGAAGATAAGTTTAAAAAAGCTTTAGTAAAAATTAGAAAAGGTAAAAAAGTAACTAGTGATAATCCTGAAGCTACCAATGATGCATTGAAAAAGTTTGGTAAAGATCTGACTCAGATTGCACTTGAGGGTAAATTAGATCCAGTAATCGGACGAGAAGAAGAAATTAGAAGAGTTATTCAAGTTCTTTCTCGTCGCCGAAAAAACAATCCGATATTAGTAGGAGCTCCTGGTGTTGGTAAAACAGCTATAGCAGAGGGTTTAGCAATAAGAATTATTAATAAAGATGTTCCTGAAGGTCTTAAGAATAAAAGAGTTATTGAACTTGACATGGGGGCTCTTATTGCTGGTGCTAAATTTAGAGGCGAGTTTGAAGAAAGGTTAAAGGCGGTTTTAAAAGAAGTCCAGAACAGTGAAGGAGAAATTATTCTCTTTATAGATGAGTTACA
The DNA here is from genome assembly GCA_046080385.1 of bacterium. Classification (GTDB taxonomy): domain Bacteria; phylum Cyanobacteriota; class Vampirovibrionia; order LMEP-6097; family LMEP-6097; genus LMEP-6097. Next base: position 3,965 of record JBJTTW010000227.1, on the reverse strand, counting down.
CACAGTAGTCGGAGCGGGTGCTACAGATGGTGCGATGGATGCAAGTAATCTTCTGAAGCCAGCTTTAGCACGTGGAGAGTTACACTGTATCGGAGCTACGACCTACAGTGAATATAGACAGTACATAGAGAAAGATGCTGCCTTAGAAAGAAGATTCCAGCTAGTAGAAGTCTCAGAACCTACTGAGAATGAGACCGTCTCCATACTGAGAGGCTTAAAAGATAAATACGAAGTACATCATGGCGTTCGCATTAAAGACAATGCTTTAATAGCGGCAGCTAAACTCAGTAACAGATATATTACAGATAGATTCTTACCAGATAAAGCCATAGATCTAGTAGATGAAGCTGCTGCTAAAGTGCGCATGGAGATAGATTCAGCACCACGTGAACTTGATATTCTTGATCACAAGATAATGCAACATAAAATCGAAAGAGAGGCTCTAAAAGCTGATGAAGATGAAAATAGTAAAACCAGATTAATAAAAGTCGAAGCCGAGCTTAGCGATTTCGAAGCTAAGGCTGCAATACTGCGCGAACAGTGGCAAAGAGAGAAAGCTGAAATTGTAAGTGTCAAAGATATTAAAGAAAAAATAGATAAGACTAAAGTACAGATAGAAGAAGCTGAGCGAAAAGCTGATTTACAGAAAGCTGCTGAACTTAAATTTGGAACTTTACTGGATTTAGAAAAACAGCTCAAAGATAAAGAGCTTTTACACTCCTCTGTTGATAAAGGAAATCAATTACTTAAAGAAGAAATCGATGAGCATGATATCGCAGATATAGTATCGAGCTGGACTGGCATTCCAGTAACTAAGCTTTTAGCAGAAGAGACTGAAAAATTATTACACTTAGAGAACGAACTACACAAACGAGTTGTAGGACAAGAAGAAGCCGTAACTGTAGTAGCTGAAGCCGTAAAAAGATCTAGGGCTGGGCTATCTAATCCTAAGCGTCCCATTGGTTCTTTTATGTTTCTGGGTCCTACCGGTGTCGGTAAAACTGAACTTGCTAAGGCTTTGGCTGAGTGCCTTTTTGATGATGAAGATGCGATGATCCGTTTAGATATGTCTGAGTATCAGGAACAACATACCGTTGCTAGGCTAATTGGAGCCCCTCCTGGCTATGTTGGGTTTGAAGAAGGCGGCCAACTTACCGAAGCAGTACGCAGAAAACCTTACTGTATCGTGCTTTTAGACGAATTTGAAAAAGCCCATTTAGATATCTCTAACGTACTTTTACAGATTTTAGATGAAGGCTCTCTCACTGACGGGAAAGGTAAAAAAGTTGATTTTAAAAACTGCATAATTATTATGACTAGTAACTTTGGCAGTCATTTAATTATAGAAAAACAGCTGAGCGAAGCTTTACCCGTTTTAGACTCTGAAAATGAATATTCAGATTTAGATAATGAGCTAAGTAACGCTAATTTAGATAAGCAGTCTAATTCAACAAATTCTGATTATTTATTCAGCAGTTCTAAAAGCAGAAATAATACTAAAAATGAACAGCTTAAAGAAGAGTTGATGCAGGCTATGAAAGAGTATTTCAGACCAGAGTTCTTAAATAGAATTGATGAAATAGTTATATTCTCACCACTGAAAGTTTCACAAATGAAAGATATAGTGGAAATTCAATTGTCTGGTTTGCAAACTCGCTTAGCAGAAATGAATATAGAACTTGAGTTAACTGACTATGCTTTAGAACAGTTAGGAATCATGGGCTACGACCCTGTTTTCGGAGCAAGACCAGTGAAACGAATCATACAACAGAAAATAGAAAATAATTTAGCTAATCTTATTCTTGGAAAAAAAATAATACCTAACTCCAAAGTAATTATAGATTTTAGTAATGATGAATTTAAATTTACAGTTCACTATAAGGAAACTGTAAATAGCTAAATAGTGGACAAGAAAAATATAAAAATAGAAGTTTCGCTACATACCCAACATAGAGCCTTGCCTGATTATTGGTCAGAAGCTTGTGCTCAATTATCTAAAAATGATCCTTTAATAGCTAATTTAATTAAAGAATATCCCGAGACGATATTAAGTTCACGCAGAGATCCTTTCCATACCTTACTAAGGGCTGTGGTCGGTCAGCAAATATCAGTAAAAGCAGCTGATAGTGTGTGGTCACGCTTAGAAGATTTTAATAATTTGAATTTTAGTCCAGAGTTTTTTTTAAAAGCAGATTCAGAGGAACTAAGATCATTAGGACTATCTAGGCAGAAGATAGAGTATATAAAAAATATTTCAAACTATTTCCATGAAAAGCAAATAACTGATAATTACTTTAAGGATAAGCCTAGCAGTGAGATTTCAGCAGAATTAATCAAGATCAAAGGTATAGGCACTTGGACTATTGAGATGTTTTTAATTTTCTATGCTTTAGAACCAGATATATTTCCAGTAAAAGATATAGGGATAATTAATACTATGAAAAAACTCTATGGCTTTTCTAGCCTTGATGAGATTTTAAAGCACGGTGAAAAATGGCGCCCTTGGTCAACTGTTGCGGTTTGGTATATATGGCGAAGCTTAGATGCGGAGCCTGTTTTATACTAGAAACTGCAGAACTCCAATTTTCACCTTTTTACAACCCTTACGGATCCGCAGAAAATGCTGTTTTTAGCATTTTCTGCACCTCTTCATCTAACAGTCCGTGATGAAAAATTTCATTTTCCATCACTTCCTTTAACTGCCTACAAGGGCGTATGTATAAAAAACCAGCAAAATAACAAAGAAAACAAAAGCAGCTATAAATTTATTTTTATGCTTTCGAAGCTTAAACCAATACAGAAGTAGTTTATTAACTTTATATTGAGTTATGTTCTCTTCATTAGCTTTCTGAATAAGACCTATACGGCTAGTAGCTTTAAGCTTTTCTTCTAATTTGGCAAAAAAATCTTCAAAACCCGACATTAAGCAAGCTTACGTTTAGATACTTCAGTGTAAATCTCATCACCAAGATGCGGACGAATAAGTTCCTGTAATTTTTCTCTACCTCTTGAGAGTCTAGATTTAACAGTACCTACCGCACAATTTAGTAAATCAGCGATTTCCTCATACTGAAGATCCTGCAACTCTCTTAGAACTATAACTGTTCTATATTGCTCTGGAAGATCGGAAATAGCGTTCTGTAAAACAGATTTAAGTTCAGAATTACTAAAAAGCTCATCTGGTAAATAAGCTTTATCTGTAATTTCAGCTTGGTAAGAGGATTCCATATCATCAGTTTCAAAAACCTGATCAATACTTACGGTCTTAGAATTTTTAGGACGCTTCTTTAATTCATCATAAAAAATATTTATAACTATCTGATTTAACCATGACTTAAAAGCATGCGGACTCTTAAGTGAATGAATTCCTCTAAATATACGTATGAAAACTTCTTGAGAGAGATCATTAATATCATCCCACTCTGGAGCCAATTGGAAAAACAACGCATAGACGACTTTTTGATATCTTTTCACCAGCTCTTTAAAAGCGAGCTTATCGCCTAACTGGCACATGGAGATAATTTCATAATCACTCACTTTAGCTTCAGCAGGCTTTTCTGATTTTTTAAAAAATGTAAATGACATTATAACTAGATACTATATCCATCTAATACTTTCGTCAAATGGGCGTGCGGCAAATCCACGAAAGATGAATTAAATATTAAGTTGCAAGATGTCTTCAAGGTAATCAGTGGAGAGAGCAGCTCTTTTCTGTTTAATTTTAATACCTTTTTTGAAGGTAGTTTCTTGTTTAAGGTAAGTAAGAGCGATTTTTCTTAGAGCAGAGAAATTAGCAGGAGCATCATCAATTCTAATTCTCGAATCATCTTCATTAAAACAAACATCTAGAGTCCAATGCATCGCCTCAATTTTCCAATGAGCCCTAGAAATATCTAAAAACCTCTGTGCGTCTGTATCTAAACTGCTAATGTAATAGCGAAAATTTTCAGTATGTTCTTTAGTAT
>JBJTTW010000226.1:0-7576 GCA_046080385.1 bacterium | reverse complement strand
CAGTCTCCCGGCTTTTTTAAAACCGAGAGATATCGTTTTGACAGTCGGATATCTCTATCGACTGCCTGTAGTGAGGCTATCAAACCCCAAGGCTCTTTCCTTAAAAAGAACCTCGTTATGAATTATAAACTAAGTTGGGTTGTTCGCTAAAAAGTTTATTGAACTAGAATCAATGAACGCCTCTTATATATTCGATTTGATAGGCTATGAATTAGTACCAGCTGATCTTAAGTAAATCTTCACAGAAAACCTGAGCCATACAAAAACTGAAGAGCAGTATAATTACAAAAAGAGTGTTAAAGAATGATGAAAAGCAAATAAAAATATTTGAGACTGGCTCTAAATGGCTAAGAGCTGATTTTCATCTACATACTCGTGCAGATAAAGAGTTCATCTATACTCAGAACGAGAATGATTTTATCAATGCTTACATAGAAGGACTAAAAAAAGCTGATATTCGACTCGGCGTCATTACTAATCATAATAAATTTGACTTAAGTGAGTTTAAGGCACTAAGGAAGGCTGCTCGCAGAGAAGAAATTTGCTTGCTTCCTGGAGTAGAACTCTCTGTAAATGAAGGTAGTAGCGGGGTTCATGTACTAGTAGTCTTTAATCCAGATGAATGGATAAAATCTGAGGGCGATTTAATTAATCCTTTCATTAGCTCAATGTTTCCTGGAAAAACTAAGAGGGAGTACGAAAATGAAAATGCTAATTCGGATAAAAATCTCATAAACACCATTGAAGAACTTAATAAGAGGAACCTTGATTACTTCATAGTTTTCGCTCATGTAGAAGATAACAAAGGACTCTGGAAAGAAGTCAAAGGTGTTAAACTCAAACAATTTTTCACAGAAGAACGTTACACCGTTCTAAAAGAAAAATGTTTAGGATTTCAAAAAGTTTCCACCCATAATATCTCAGATCGTCCCTGTAGGCTTAAAGTTCAAGAATGGCTTCGCGCTTGGTATCCAGCAGAAATAGAAGGTAGTGACTGTAAAAAAATAGAAGACATCGGTAAAGGCAAAACAACATATCTTAAATTAGGTAGCTTTAATTTTGAAGCAATCAAACATGCTCTATCAGATCATAAAAGCCGTGTCACAAATAATATCCCAGAAATCAAACACTCTTATATCGAAAAAATCAGCTTCACAGAAGGCGTAGGGAGTCTATCTGCTCAGACTATAAATTTCTCAGCAGCTTTAAATACTCTCATAGGTATTAGAGGTAGTGGCAAATCGTCTCTCATAGAAGTTTTGCGTTATGCCTTAGATTTACCTGCTGGAAATAATGATGAAAAATATAAAAATGATTTGATTGAGAAAGCATTAGGCAGCTCGGGTAAGCTAATACTAAATCTAGTAGACTGTCATAATCAGAAATATGAAATTCATAAAATAAAAAATCAAAGCTCAGACATATATTTAGATGGCAATAAAATAAGTGGAATATCCATAAAAGATACTATAATCCGTAACCCTATTTACCTTGGGCAAAAAGATTTGACGGGATTACCATTAGACACTCTAATTGAGAAATTCCTAGAAAAAGAATTAAGGGATATTCGCCTAAAAATCAATCAAAAATCTGATGAAGTAAAAACCTATCTAGATAAGCTTTCTAAAAGATCTAAGGCTGAAGAAGCTTATAAGGATCAGCTAAGCATTATTACGAACAACAAGCATAGATTAGAAACATATAAAAAATATAATTTAGAAGACAAACTTAATGAAAGTCTAGAGCTAGAGAAGGATTTAGATTATATAGAAAAAAGTAAATCTGTAACAGAGGATTTTATAAATAAATTCAATGAGTTCCTGAATACTTATACAGAGATCTTAAAGAATTTTCCAATGCGTGAATCCAAGCACAACAAGGACTTAGTTAGCGAATCTATAAACAAAAACCAAGAATTTAAAGAAATACTAGAGTCCTTAAAAATCTATTTAGGAAAGGCAGAAAAACTAAAAGAAGATTTCATGAACCTCTCAAACACTCTAAGAGCAAGAAAAGAATCTGCAAAAGAATCCTTTGCTGAGCTAGAAAGGAACTTAGCTTTAGAAATAGAAAACAGTTCAATCAAAAACATTAGCATAGATGATTTCAAAAAATTCACTGATGAACTCAGGAAAGCGCAAGGGATTGCAGATGAATTACTAAAAGTAGTTAATGATGAAAAAAAACTCTCAGAAGCTTTTGAAATTTCATTAAACGAATTAGAAAACCTTTGGTTAGAGGAGTATAATCTAGCTAAAACGAAATTAAAAGAACTCTGTAAAGATACTAAATCTATATCCATAGAATGTGAATACCAAAACAACAAAGAAGCTTTCCTAAACTTTATAAAGCAAATCTTTACTGGTAGCGGTAAGCAGCCTGCTACTTACAAAAAAATCAGTGAGGAATTTAAGAATTTTATTGAAATGCATAGAACTTTAGAAAATAATTTTGAAGATAAAAAAGGCTTATTTGGATCAAATCCAGAAGATTTTCGCAAACTATTTAACGAGAAAATAAAAGAATTAATTACATATCAAACACCTAATAAATATCTTATTAATTACCACGGTAAAAACTTATTACATCACTCTCTAGGACAGCGTGCATCAGCTTTAATAATATTTATTTTAACTCGCGGCGGTCACGATCTTATCATGATTGATCAACCAGAAGATGATTTAGATAATCAAACTATTTATGAAGATGTTATTAAACTAATTCGTGAAAAAAAACCTCAGGTACAGTTTATACTTGCCACTCATAATCCTAATATTCCAGTGCTTGCTGATGCAGAATTAGTACAGGTCTGCTCTTTTACTAATGAAAAGATAGAAATTAGCTCTGGCAGCATTGATGAACCAAATACACAGAAACAAATTATTAATATCATGGAAGGTGGTAAAGAAGCTTTTGATCGCAGAAAGGAAATATATAAAAAATGGAATCCCTAGATATAATATTAGCTACAGCTCGGGGAGAGGATTCCACTCACCAATTAAAAAGTAATTATTCTAATCTAGAGCAGCTTAGTGCAGATATGGTAGCGTTCAGCAATAGCCATGGAGGTAAAATTCTTATTGGTATTCAAGAATTTAAAGATGAAGCCAATACCATAATCGGTCTTAGTGATCAGGAAATTAAAAATTTGAATCAAATGATTTCCAATGCAGCAAGTCAAGGAGTAATTCCAGCTATAAATCCCAAAACTTCTATTGTCGAAGTAAATAACAAAATGGTATTAGTAATAGAAATTCCAGAAGGAATGAATAAGCCTTACCAAGACAAAAATGGTATCTTCTGGGTTAGAAGTGGCTCTGATAAACGTAAAGCTACGGCGAGAGAAGAATTACAAAGACTATTTCAGAATGCAGGTCTAGTACACGCAGATAAAGTTCCTGTAAGTGGTTCTAATATTTCTGACTTAGATTTAGATTACTTTAGTAAGTTCTATGAAAAGCGCTTCGGTAGAAGCTTAGAAAATGAATTTCTCCCCATAGATAAAATCTTAGAAAATATGAATCTAGCTCAGAATCAGCAATTAAATCTAGCAGCGACCTTATTATTTAGTAAAAATCCAGACTTCCGCCTACCAGCATTTATTGTAAAAGCTCGTTCTTACTTAAGTGATACTACTAATGAAAATTCATATCTAGATAGTTTAGATATAAGAGGTAGATTAGCAGATGTTTTCCACAGATCAGTAAATTTTATTTTGATGAATATTCATCATATTCAAGCTGGACAAAATGTCAATAGTTTAGGCGAATCAGAAATTCCTCGCATAGTACTAGAAGAGCTTATTGCTAACGCTTTAATGCATAGAGACTACTTTATCTCAGCACCTATTAGAATTTTTGTTTTTTCTAGTCGTATCGAAATTATCAGTCCAGGACACCTACCTAATAACCTAAGCATTGAGAATATTAAAGCTGGTAACTCAAACATGCGAAACCCGGTCTTAGCTTCTTTTGCTGTCAATTTATTACCATATCAAGGGATCGGAACAGGTATTTTACGTGCTTTGAGTAATTATCCAGATATTGACTTTGAGGATGATCGTAATAATAACCAATTCAAATGTATTATTCACAGGAGCCAGCAAAAATAATTTAAGATGCTTATATCTAAAAATCTGCTACTTGCTACCGTTTAAATCTTCTATTAATTTAGCTAATTTATAACGATCAACCCACTCAATATTATGCTCTTTACTCATGCGGTGCATTAATTGTTTATGAGTATCTTTATAAGTACCGTTAGTAATGAACATACCTTGAGATAAATCATAATCTTTAAGAGTTTCTGAAAAGCTTTTTATAGCCTTGTGGTCGGTGTATTCAGTTCCTCCAAAGACGTTTTTTACTTGAACGCCGATTTCATGATTATTCTCATCTATAAAAATAAAATCTATACCAGTATCACGTCTTTTTGGTTTTTCAACTTTATAGCTAGATGCTTCAAAAAGAGTTCTTATTTGATTTTCAAATATTCTACCTTGCTCAGATGTATTACTAGCTTGAATCATATCCATTTCATTTAGTGTGGGTATTTTAATATTTTCATTTCTATCATTTTGAGCCATTTCATTCAAAATTTCTGCACCAGAGACATTCTGCGTATAACTTAAGTCAAAGAAGTTTTTTCTAGTAGCTCTTTTTACTTCTAATCTATCATTCAGGTTCTTTTCAAAAATATGATTCGCGACAAAGTAATATACATAAACGTTTTTCTTCTGTCCAGTTCTATAAGCCCTACACGTCGCCTGATCTTCTACCGCAGGATTCCACCAGCGGCTTAGGTGGATTACATGGTTAGCTTCCTGAAGATTTAAACCCATACCAGCGCAGCGTGGTGATAAAACTAAAGCAGAGAATCCTTCATGGGTTTGAAATTTAGTAAGATTAGTTTTCTTATTTTCTTCATCTAGCTTACTATTAATCGGTTCTAGGCTTAGACTATATTTATGATTAATAAAATCCTGTACTGCTTGCTGGTAATGGTTATACTCACAGAAGACTAAAACTTTTTCATTTTTAACTTTAATTTTCTCTAGAATATTTTCTAGCTTATTTAATCTATCACAGCCATTAAACCATTCTTGAAAATCAGGTGAGGAATAAATTTTTCCTGCTGCTAAAAACTTATGAATAGAAGCTTCTTTGATTAAACCTACTTTCAAAAGAGCAGCGTAATTACTTTTGAAAATATTATTAATACTCTCTTCCGTATCTTTATCTAAATTAAAATTTATATTTTCTGGGATCAGCTCTGGTAAATCTTTCCGTACTTCACTTTTTAATCTACCATTTGCGTAGCCCGTTTCATAATTACCGAATTTCAAAACATCGTTAAGTTTAGTAAAACAGCTCTGCTTATCTATCTCTAGAAGATCGTTATTAAAAAAAGCCTTATACTTTTTTCTGAATTCTTTTAGAGCATCTAAAAGTCCAGGGTGGCAGGCATCCATGATATTCCATAATTCAGACATATCATTTTCTACAGGAGTGCCACTCATAAGGATCTTAAAAGTAGCTTTAGTGGAAATGGCTTTTAGAACCCGTGTTACATTAGTTTTTACAGATTTAGCTTTTTGAACCTCGTCACAGAGTAGTAAAGACCAAGGAATTTTAGCTAAAGAATGTTCATAATTAACCATAGTGTCATAGGTCATGATGATACATCTATGCTGCCTTAAAAGCTTAGAGTCTAAGAGTTCATAGCCTAATTTACCTTCAGGCTTGGATTTGGCATCAGTATCTCTAAAATAATCTTTAATCGGTTTAGCACCTGCTATTTTAGAGCCGTGTATCACGGTGAAATCAAACTCTTGGCTGTCATGAAAAAAATCTCTAGCTTGCTTTTCAAAGTTATCTAATAGAATCGGAGGAACGATTATAAGAATCGGAGTAAATTCTTCTTCTGGAAACCTTTTCTGCCAGAGGTCTTTCATTAAAAATTTTATAAAACACATAGTCTGAAAAGTTTTTCCTAGACCCATATCATCAGCTAGTAACACGCCTGGATACTCTTTCATGAAACAGTTAGATAACCACTGCACACACTCTTTTTGATAGGGAAAGGGGTGTACACCTTCTTTTAAATCGATTAAATTCCAGTCTAAATTAGGACTTTCATTCTGATTTGAATTTCTTTCATCGTGATCTAGTTTCTCACAGCTAGTTCCAATAATAAGTGCTTTTAAATTTTCCTCTTTGTTTGATTTACTTTCATCAGGATTTGAGGTGGCTTTATGTAGAATTTTTTTAGCATTACTAAGGCAGCTATTCAGGTCATTATAAGCATCTCTAGAGGAGATATCTAAATTAAACACTTCTTTCGTTTTACTGTCTTCTAATTTCAGGATGCTATTTTCAGCGTAAGCGATTTTGAGTTTCTCTTTAGCTAAATTAATATCGTCTAAGTTTAAATTAATAAAAGTTTCTTTACCAGTATTAGACCGTCCTAGATTGATTTTTACGAAACCATCTTCCTCTATAGATACCCTATCTTTTTTCTCAGGTTCTACTTGGTCATCAATGCCATCAAACATTGAGGCTTGCTGCACTTTACCAAACTGCCCTGGTATAGTGATAGGTTTACCTATGCCAATTACTCTACGTCCATACTCACTAATATCTAAATTAAATATCTGTAAAAATTCTGGTAGCTCCTTTAATATAGAGCTTTTGGAGTGATAACGCAGCTTATCGATAATTTCTTCACTGGGTTTATGATGAAATTCTGTTTTCAGCTTTTTAATAGCTTCTTTAGTGAGCGGATTTAAAGCCAATTGGATAGTTTTTCCTTCGGCAGTATCAATTTTAATTATGTTTGAGTCAGTATCCCAGTTCCTCATGCCACGCTGAATAGCCTTTAGAGCCTCTTCTTGATTCTCATACCTCAAGAGTTCTTCTAAATCATCATTGAGGGGAATTAGGGAAGCCAAGTCTTCATGACCAGCTGAACCTAAAGATTTAGCTCCGTATAAATCAAATTTACTAAAGTAGAAAATACTAGCCTCACTGATTCTAAGATCACCTAATATCATCTTATTATCAGGGTCATACTGAGTCTGCCATGCATGAACTTTCTGTAAAGCTGCTATGAGAGTGGGATTTTCATCTGTCCACAGTTCTTTATGATTCATATAACTATTAAATAATTGATATATCCAATATGGTAATACTGTTAGAGATTGTCTTTTACTATTGCCGTGAGTTAAATCTAAAATTAAACCATTTTCTTTTACTTTATCGGTGATGTTTGAATAGCCCTCTTTATTTTTAATAGATATTTGAAGGCTGATTTCTTTACCTGAAATATTTAATCTAACTTTAAATTCACGATTGAAATTCAATCTAGGAAAGTAGTCAAGTATTTTTCTGTCTTCATCTGTACTGTCATTTAAGTTAATAGTACCTTCACCTTCATCAGATCTTGTTTCTTCTTCCTCACAGGATTCTGTAACTTCACCTATGTTTTCGGTGAAATCATTTTTTAAAAGCTTGGCTATATCTTCATTGAGTTCGGTTTTTTTCAGATCTGAGAGGAAATTATTTTTTAAATCTTCATA
>JBJTTW010000225.1:0-2324 GCA_046080385.1 bacterium | reverse complement strand
GACTCAAAAGAACTTTCCAGAATGGTATTACTGTGAGCTTGAAAATGATTATGCAGGAGTAAAACAGCGTTGGATTCTTGTTTTATCAGAGCATGCAAAAAAGAAAGAAGCTAGACTGGGATTGGGGAAATTTATTGTTGCCACAAATGAATTAGATGCAAGCAAATTAAATCCAGAAGAAATACTTAATTACTACAAAGATCAAGGTAAAGTAGAGAGAGGATTTCGTTTCCTTCATGACCCACTTTGCATGGCAGATGCAGTATTTCTAAAAAATGACAGGCTTTTAAAACACATTGTCAATCTTAAACCCGCCGCCAAAACTCTTGTCGGTATTCTACAACTCCATTTGAAACGTTTTGATGATTTGGCACCCGTAGGGTGCGGAATGTGAGTTAGATCAGAAAAAAGAAATGCAGATCCCTGCATATCTTTTTTAAGGGAAGGCTTATTCCCTAGACAAGCTGAAAATCATCAATACCTAAATTTACCAGGAAAATAACCGCAGAGTCTGGTAGTAATATTATGGATAATTCTCTAGGGATTACTTTAAGAAGGGATTTTGCAGAAAAGTTAGAAAAATTATTAAAAACACATTTTTCTAATTTAAATCAGGCGCAGAACGAGCTGACAGGAAGTGATGCAGGCTCTCAACCTCCTCGTCTGAGTTTCCCTAATCTTTCTAGGCCGCCATATACCCTTAAGCCTTTTTATGAGCCTTCGAGCGATGATGATAAGCCTGTAGCCAAAGCTACAGATCGAGATACTCCTAATTCTAAACCGATAAGTCTGCTCAGAGCAATCTTTTCTAATAGTACTGGGAAAAAAGCACGGGGTCTTCGGAAAATAGAAATACTGCCCCCAAAATGTCGCGCAAAGAACTCTTACAATGGATACAAGATACAGAGCTTAAAACACCTCCTCTGCCTTATTTAAGAAGAGCTTGCTTAAATGCTGCAGCAGCACAAGCCCGGCTTAGTTTACCTGAGGTCTATCCATCATAAACCTTAATATCGTTTTCAGACTTACTATGAGTCCTATTCGTTAGAAGCTGATTAGCAAACATACCATTTAAAAGATTTAAATGATTAATGGTATTTAAAGTCTTCTCAGGTAAGAATCGCTGAATGCCGTCTACGATACTACCTAGCGTAGTAACAATCCCAGCCTTTCTCATATTAGAATCAGGGTGAGTAAGTAAAGTATAATCAGCGATCAAGCCTCCTAAACTTCTTACTGAACCAAATACTTTATTTGCTAAATCTCTAGATTTAGCTCCCAAAAGCATACCTAATGCTGATCCCAGAAAAGTTAAAGTACCAGCCATAACTAAAGTATGCCCTTCATCTTTACCTGTAGGGAAAAGCTTTCTATTTTCACCTAGACCTCCGGAAAAGATTTCTTTATAAGCTTCACCTAAAGAGGAAAACCACATTTTGAGATTCTCATACTTGGTCTCTGGTTTATCAGATATATTTAGTGCTCGCCTTTGCTTTATCTTTCCTTCTAAAGCCAAATCTAACTGTGGGATAAACTCACCAAGCCCTGTAGCTAAAGTAAGATCGTTTAGTTTCACCAAGGGTAAAGCTGCTATCCCCATTAACCTGCCCGCACTTTCGACTACTCTATTTTCCTTAAACGCTTCCACCGCTGTTTCTAAGTATCTAGTCATCATCGCAGCCTTAATTAAAACTACTGAATCCTTGTCTACAGCTTGCTTCAGTAAGTCTGGAATTTTTACGAAATCCGTCCCTGCTGATACCACTGAACCTAAAACTAAGCATGCCGTTAACAGTGGATGATCTAAAAACTTACGTATTAAATTTGGTTTTGAAAGCTGATTCCCAATTCCATTATCTGCGTTTTCATTATCCTCATGATCTTTACGCTCCATTTTCAAGGTATCAGAAGTTTCCGCATGAAACTCTTCTTTAGACCCTCTAGGTGTACTATCTAAAGCGGGTCTTGTATTTTCTGTGTATAAGGGCTGTTTTGAATCAGGCTTTGAATTCAAAGCCTGATTAGTCGTAAGACTTTCATTACTAGGACTTACTGTAAGCAAATTTAATTCTTAGGAATCTGAAATACTGATTTTAGCAAAATTAAACAATTAAATTAATACACTTAGGCTATTATCTTAATAAAGTATCAAAATAATATGCGTACTAAGATTGCAAGACAAGTCCCTGAGTTCAGATCTGAAGTTAAATTTTTAATAATTTAAGCAAATTGTTAATTAGATTTCAGAGAGAAGTTTATCAAGAGAGATGGAATTTCTGCAAGAAATTCCATCTCTCTTCACTTTATGCCATTAGCATGGCTAG
>JBJTTW010000224.1:0-2075 GCA_046080385.1 bacterium | reverse complement strand
TAGCATTTAATGTAAATGAAGAGAAAAAATTATTTTCTGCTATTTCCTATGCTTACGCAAATGGAGGTAAACGCTTAAGACCAGTATTAGCTCTTTTAACGGCTGAGGCGGTTATGCAGAGATCTCAAAACGCAGAAATTGAAGTTCGGCAACAGTGCCAGAATCCGGCTATGGGGCTTGCACTTGCTATTGAATTAATACACTGTGGAAGTTTGGTGCATGATGATCTGCCTTGTATGGATAATGACGATCTAAGAAGAGGTAAGCCGACTAACCATGTAGTCTATGGAGAAGATATCGCATTATTAGTAGGTGATTTTCTTTTAGTTAATCCGATATCAGTTTTTATTGAGTATAGTAAAGATGTTTTAGGATTAAGTGATTCTCTTATTCTCAAAGTAGTGAGTAACTTAACATTAGCTGTTCAACAAATGATAGTGGGGCAGGCTATGGATTTAGAGCTTGCTCGCTTAAATCTTCAATTAAAAACAGAAGAAGATGAAGTTCGGGAGCAGGACACTGTGCAGCGTTCTCGATTAGAATATTTTGAAAAATCTAGGTTGATGCAGGAATTTAAGACTGGGGCTTTACTTTCAGCTTCTATAATTAATGGAGCCATTTTAGCGGGGGCAGATACTAATCAATTAAAAGCTTTAGAAAAATATGCTGCTAATTTAGGTTTAGCTTTTCAGATCGTTGATGATGTTTTAGATTACACTTCTACACCTGAGCAAATGGGCAAGCAGACTCAAAAAGATGCTCAGCAGAACAAGCTTACTTATGTTGATCTATATGGAATAGATGGGGCGAGGGCTAAAGCTTCTGAATTAATTACTGAAGCTAAGGAAATTTTATCGGCAACTCAGATTTATTCTGATAAACTAAAGTTGGTTGCGGATTATGTCCTTGATAGAAACAATTAAAGCAAATGGTTTAGAGGTCTTAAGTGCTGTGGTATTGGCTAATTTTATTGCTCAGCTAACTAAGACCATCTTATATTCTTTCGTTAAGAAAAAAATTATCTGGTCAATGCTGCTAAATACAGGCGGAATGCCCTCTAGTCACACCTCTTCGATGATAGCTCTCTCTACTTCTATTGGTTTAATTTCTGGTTTTGAATCTATTCACTTTGCGATAGCTCTTACTTTATCGGCGGTGGTAATGTATGATTCGGCTGGTGTGCGTCGTTCAGCTGGACAGCAAGCTATGACTTTAAATCATATTCTAAAAGAACTCCCTCATGATCATACTTTGAATGGTGTAAATCTTAAAGAAGATCTAGGGCACAGTCCTAAAGAGGTTTTCGCTGGAGCTTTACTTGGTGTTTTAGTAAGTGTGCTTATTCACAACGCTTTAATTTAGTGTGTTTATGATGAGGACGAATGACCGCGTACTCTGGGTACATGAGGATCATGAGGCGGGCGAAAATGCAGAAATTGGAGTTGACAAGTGGTGCCATTATTCTTGCAATTCATGGCTTAGGTGGCAGAGGCGCTTGGTTCGATAATTTAAAAAATGCTTTAGAGGAGCATGGAGTCGAGCTTATCGCTCCAGATTTAAAAGGCTTCGGTAATAATGAGCCACGTGGTCATGTGGAATCTTTTAATGACTGGGTTTCAGATATTCAGGCTGTTTATGAAAAATTAAAAGCTGATAAACCAGATGCTCAAATAATTTTAATGGGACATAGTATGGGAGCTGTGGTGCTTTCTCATGTGAAAGTCGCTGCTGATGATAAATTGATCTATTCAGTGCCAGGTTTTAAAGGTGCTAAAGCGACTTTTAAGATGAGTTTTACTTTAACGACTTTACTTAAATTGTTTAGAGATACTTTTATAACTCACGAAAATAGTTTGTTGCGATTGCCGAGTTCTCAGCTAACGAAACATATTACAGATGAAGATCCGTTAAAGGTCTACGACGTAAGCCCAAATCTTCTCTGGCAGATACTTTTAATGTCACAAAAACTTAAATCAAGGTTTATAAATCTTTTAAATCCCTTGCTTTTAATTCAAGTTGAAAATGATTTAGTCGTGGATAATGAGACGATGAATAAGATTTTTAAAGAAATTCCT
>JBJTTW010000223.1:0-2472 GCA_046080385.1 bacterium | reverse complement strand
AATAAATATTTTGCTGAATTTCAATATCGCTTCAATAGAAGGTTTGATCTAAGAGCAATTTTAGATCGCTTCCTCTATGTCTCCGTTAATTACTTCAAACCTCTTACTCTAAATAAAATTAAATTAGGGGCGGCTTAATGGGTAATCAGATCTATTTTTGACGATGCGGCAGAAAACCTTCTTGCGATCTGGTCTATTACAGTAGGAACCTTTCCTGTCAAGACTGCCATACACTCTTAACTCATAGTCTGCTTTTTAAAAGCTTTCTTATCTAAAACCTGTTTGCGGAAACGAATATTTAGAGGAGTGATTTCGACTAATTCTTCATCATTTATATAAACTAAGGCATCTTCTAAACCTATATCACGAGTGGATTTGAGCTGTACTAAAACATCTGCTCCAGCTGAACGCATGTTAGTAAGAGCTTTTTCCTTAGTAAGGTTAAGTTCTATATCTTGAGCACGATTCGCTTCACCGACTATCATACCTTTATAAACTTTAGTACCAGGCTTTATAAAGAAAACGCCTCTATCAGAGAAGTTCTCTAGTGAATAAGAAGTAGCCACGCCCTCTTCTAAATTAACTAATACCCCTGGTCTTACTTTATCTATGTCACCGGCATACTCTCTGTATTCTATAAATGAATGACTCATGATACCAGTACCCTTGGTTATTCTTACAAACTCAGTCGCAAAGCCAATTAGACCTCTAGTAGGGATCATAAATTTAAGTGTAGTTCTGCCATGAAGAGTGTTCATGTAGGTCATTTCAGCTCTTCTTTTTCCAAGTCTCTCTATACAAGCACCAGAGAACTCATCTTCCACGTCTAAAATTAATTCTTCAAAAGGCTCATGTACTTTTGAATTTACTATTTTTTGAATTACTCTTGGTTTGCCGACCTGAAACTCAAAGCCTTCACGTCTCATGGTTTCGATTAATATACCTAAATGTAATTCACCTCTGCCTGCGACTAAAAAAGCATCGGTACTGTCAGTGGCTGTTACACGCATCGCTACGTTAGTTTCTAATTCTTTTTCTAATCTAGCTTTTACTTGTCTAGAAGTAACGAATTTACCTTCTTGACCAGCAAATGGACTTGAATTTACTGAGAAAATCATTTCTAGAGTAGGTTCATCTACTTTTATCGCTGGAAGAGCATCCGTCAGAGTTGGCACGCAGACCGTATCGCCGATATTACCTTCAACCATACCAGCTAGCATAACTATCATTCCAGCTGAAGCTGTCTCTAATTCCACTTTTTCTAAACCATTAAAACCAAAAATCTTAGCGATTTTCTTTTTTATGATTTGTTTTTCGCCATTTTCAATTTTGATAAGGTTTACTTGATCATTAACTTTAACACTACCGTTAAGCACTCTGCCTACCAGCATTCTACCTAAATATTCATTTGAATCTAAGCTCACTGTTTGGAATAAGAAAGGTGCTTCTATGTCGCCAGTCGGTGCAGGTACTTCTCTGAGAATAGTTTCTAGAATGACTTCCATTCCAGCATCTTTATCCTCAAGGCTAGCTTTAGCCATCCCGTTTACACCAGAAGCATAGATGATAGGGAATTCGATTTGGCTATCATCAGCACCTAGATCGATAAATAATTCTAGAACTTCATCTATAACTCTCGCTGGATCAGCGTTTAATTTATCTATTTTGTTAATAACTAGAATAGGTTTTAGACCTTTCTCAAAAGCTTTCTTTAGAACGAATCTAGTTTGAGGCATTGGTCCCTCAAAAGCATCTACCAGTAAAAGGCAGCCCTGAACCATACCTAGAACCCTTTCTACTTCACCACCAAAATCCGAGTGACCTGGTGTATCTACGATGTTTATCGTTTTATCACCAAATTTCACTGAAGTATTTTTACTAAATATGGTAATTCCGCGTTCTTTTTCTAAAGGATTACTGTCCATGACGCAGATTACTCTTTCTTTGTGATCTGCAAAGCAATTAGTTTGATCTAAGATTGCGTCTAGAAGCGTGGTTTTACCGTGGTCAACGTGAGCTATGATAGCGATATTGCGTATGTTAGTGATATTGGTAGACATGTCAAGGAATAAATGTATCACGATTTGTGAGACTTTAGCCCAGTATCTAGGTTTTTGTTAAGTAAATTTAAGTTAAATTTTAAATTTTCCTACAGCATTCTTTTTAAGAGCCTTCTTCGTTTACACGCCCATTAAATAAAACTGCTACACTTACATAGATAAGGATAATGGATTGTATTGATGCTATTTAGATTTTATTTATTTATTGTTATGACTTTCTCTGTAGTAGCTTGTTCTAGCTTCTCTAGTCATGAAATGACGAAATATGATACCCGGCACTTAGCTAAGGGGGCGATTTCCTATAAAGTTTCTAATACTTGGGTTAAAGAACCAGTGTCTAATTCTATGCGCTTAGAGCAGTATAAGATAGCTGATAATTCCAACCTTTCAGTTTCGTTTTTACTAGGTAATG
>JBJTTW010000222.1:0-378 GCA_046080385.1 bacterium | reverse complement strand
TTTAATAATTTAAGCAAATTGTTAATTAGATTTCAGAGAGAAGTTTATCAAGAGAGATGGAATTTCTGCAAGAAATTCCATCTCTCTTCACTTTATGCCATTAGCATGGCTAGTACGAACCGTACTTTAGAAGCTTGTTTTATACCAAAATACCATTTTAAAAAAGACTTTTATATGTCCCTTGCGCAGTCCTAGTTTCGGACTGCTTGGACTCAAAAGAATTTTCCAGAATGGTATTAGGAGAAAGTTTTGGGCTATCCCGTATCAAAAAACACTTCAAGTGGCGTTCTGTAACCTAGCCTTTTTCTAGGACGCTTATTAATTAAGAATGCTATTCGATCAAGCTGCTCTTGAGTCACTTCCTTCAGGCTCATGCCT
>JBJTTW010000221.1:0-3607 GCA_046080385.1 bacterium | reverse complement strand
AAAGCTTTGAATGGAAATCTAATTGAAGAGACTCGTTAGTAAACATATCTTCTTATATCCTATCATTAAAACCTAGTCCCGAAAAGGCTCTTGATCTGAATACTTGTCGGCATTTACTTGTTGGGATTGGCAACAGTCCCTTAAAGTGGTAAAATATTCGGATGTCTTCTTTTCATAGGCATTGTGCTATCTTCTTTTTAGTTATAATATTTTTCCCATTGGCTCTTAGTGCTGCTCAGAAGCCGAATATACTATTTATTCTCGCCGATGATTTAGGTTTTAAGGACACAGGGTTTACTGGTAGTGATTATTACGAAACCCCGCATATTGATAGGTTAAGAAGAGAAGGAATGGCTTTTAATAATGCTTATGCAGGTGGTGCTTTTTGTGCACCTAGCCGGGCTTGCTTCTTAAGTGGCGAATACACTCCTCGCCATCAGGTTTATGCCGTTTGTAGTACGAATAGAGCACCTGGAAAGAGAAAGAGACTGAAACCAGTGCCTTCTAAATCTTTTCTTGAACCATCTATTTACACTCTTTCTGAGTCTCTACGTGATAATGGATATGCCACTGCGATTTTTGGTAAATGGCATTTAGGAGATCAATCCATATTCTCCCCATTAGAGCAGGGTTTTCAATATTATTTTGATAAAAGGAAGAGGAATAATATTGAGGATTTTTCTTGTAATCCAGAGAAGAGTTATAAACTTAAACGATCTATCTCAAGTGATCCTAAGAAGAATTTTGCTTTATCGGCAGCCCTGCTGCAGTATCTAGACTCTCAGAAAGCTGCTGCTGATTCTCGTCCATTTTTCGCATACTTAGCTTTTAGGGGGGTACATACTCCATTAAAGGCTAGGGCTGGATCTATACAGAAATTTAAATCTAAGCTTAAGGGTGAATATCATCAAAATGCTCTTTATGCTGCGAGTATTTATGATTTGGATACCGCTGTTGGAGAGATTCTTGACTACTTAGATAGAGAGTCTTTGTCAGAGAACACTCTTGTGATTTTTACATCTGATAATGGAGCTATACCACTGAGTCCCCAAGAGCCTTTGCGTAGTAATAAGGGCTCATATTATGAAGGGGGGATTAAGGTCCCTACTGTTATAAGGTGGCCTAGCGTGGTTCAAGCTAATTCTTCTTCTGATGTGCCAATAATAAACTTAGATTTTTATCCTACTTTTTTGGATATTATTGGTGATACAGCGTCTACGCTAGATGGTGAAAGCCTAATGCCGCTTCTAACGCAGTCTGGAACTACTCTTGCCCGTTCTTCTATCTTCTGGCATTTTCCTGGTTATTTAGATGGTGAGACTATTCGTCCTCGTAATAAGGGTTTTAGATCTAAGCCTGTTACTGTTGTGCGTCAGGGGGATTGGAAATTACATCTTTATCACGAAGAGTGGTTATTAAGAAAGAATGATTCGGACGACTCAATTAATTCTGCTATTGAATTGTTTAATCTTGCTAAAGATCCTGGGGAACGAGAGAATGTAGTAGCTTCTAATATCGAAAAGAGGGATAGTTTGATCCAAGAAATTAAAGATTTTTGGGAAAGAACAGGGGCTGATCTACCGAAAATCCCTCGCACATCTAAAACCAATATGCTCGAAACTGCTATCAGGAGTGCTTCTCATTCTTCGTGAGGCTCTGTAACCAGTACAGGCTGCTTCGTTACAGAGAAATGAGCCTCCTCTTAGGACTCGTTTTTGTGCATAAGGTTCATCTGGGTCATAAGATTGTTTCGGCCCCTGTGGGTTAAAGCTGCACTTCCCACGCTTTTCAGAATAGTAGTTGCTGCTATACCAGTCATTGCACCATTCCCAGACATTACCACTCATATCATACAGTCCATATCCATTTGCTGGAAAAGATTTGGCTGGGCTACTTTTAAAATAAGCATCTCTTGTCCCTAGAATATTAGCTTTGTGCGGAGTTTGGTTTATATCTTCGTTACCCCAAGGATAGATTTTATTTTCTAATCCACCTCGTGCAGCATACTCCCATTCGGCTTCAGTAGGTAAGCGTTTGCCTAGCCAAGTACAGTAGGCATGAGCATCGTACCAACTTACGTGTACTACAGGGTAATTATCTTTTCCTTGAATGTTACTATCTGCTCCAGTGGGATGTTTCCAGTTAGCACTCTTTACCCAACTCCACATTTCTTCACGACTAAATTCATGCATTCCACTTTCATTTAATACTAAAGAGCCAGGGACTAGTTGATCTTCTGCTGGTTTTGCTGTATTCGGTGCTAACGATTTTTTTAGTTCTTCCCAGTCAGGCTTCTTCTCAGCGGTTGTGATGTAGTTGGTGGCTTGAATAAAATTCTTAAAATCAGCATTAGTAACTTCACTCCTATCTATATAAAAAGACTTTATGAAGACTTTATGCTTAGGGTACTCATCTCTATATGCTTGGTCGGAATCTCCACCCATTTGAAAATACCCAGATGGGATTAGTGACATTGGTTGAGAACAGCTGTTAAAGATTAAGCTAAAAGCAGAAATAATAAAAATAGGGAGCTGCTTAAGGATCCACTGAAATCTTTTCGCTTGAGAGAGTCCGTGATGAAAAATAGCATTTTTCATCACTTCCTTAAAGTACCTTTGCTTCATTTTTCAAGGCATCTAGAAGCTGTTTGGCAGTATCTTTTGCAGCTCCTTTAAAGATTTTTACTGCGGTACGAGGACTTGATAGCTTGGCTTCAAGAGGCTTTAGTCCAGTCCCATCTTCTATAGCTATTTCAAATTCTTCTAATGGTTTTTTCTTAGCTTTCATTAAACCCATTACTGATGCATATCTTGGTTCGTCTTTGCCTTTGTCACAGGTTATTAAAGCAGGTAAATTTATTTCAAATTTTTCTATACCATTGGGTACTTCTCGCTCTGCCACCAAATTACCACTTTCCCACTCTATTTTATTTACGTTAGCGAGCATTGGTAGATCTAAATGTCCTGCTACTCCTGCTTCTAACCATATGGCCTCTGTATCTATATTTTTTTTACCAGCTAGGATTAAATCTAGGCCTAGTTCTTGGATTTTTTCAGCTAAGGGTTTAGCGTTGATTTTTTCTGATTTAATGAGTATGCCACGATCTGCTCCCATTGCGAGTCCAGAACGAATAGCAGAGACGCTTCTATCTGGACCTAAGGCGACTAGTATGATCTCTTCAACTGCATTATTATTCTCTTTAAGTTTTAAAGCCTTCTCTACTGCGAATTCTGCATATGGATTTAAAATCCATTCCACCCCTGACTCATTTATAGATTTACCATCGCTGCCAGTCTCTATCTTAGTGGTGGTATCTGGTACTTGGCTTACTATCACAGCAATTTTCATAATATTAATTAGGATATACCCAAAACCCAGCCAAGGCTAGTTCGGATTTAACCATCTTAAGCTAAAAATTCTATTTAATATTTACAAGTTTCTTGTCAAATAATCCGTATGTTGTTACCAGGGAAATAGGCTGAAGAAGAATTGTAAGGTATCCCACAGTAACTGCTTTCAGGGTCACTGTAACTTGAATAGTTAAATGAAAAATAGACAATAAGATCTTTTCTATAAATCAATGCTTGGCTAGTGGCATCAACTTGAT
>JBJTTW010000220.1:0-1315 GCA_046080385.1 bacterium | reverse complement strand
AGCCATGCTAATGGCATAAAGTGAAGAGAGATGGAATTTCTTGCAGAAATTCCATCTCTCTTGATAAACTTCTCTCTGAAATCTAATTAACAATTTGCTTAAATTATTAAAAATTTAACTTCAGATCTGAACTCAGGAATAATCGTGGCTAGTATTTCCTCTTTTTATATTGAATTTAATCCATGCTTCAGCACTGCCTATAACTTTTGAGGCGAAGGCATTTTTAAATATTGGATTTGGTCCTGCTGCTAAGTCTATTAAGCCTATATCTTCCATTAGATATTTTCTTAAATGTTTCCATGTTGTATCAAAGCAAACTTCAAAACGTTGTATACAAGACTCTTTGATCGACTCTCGATCTGAATCCAGAAGCTCATTGCGTGTTAAAGATACTTGATAATCTTTATATCTTTCTTCTAGTCGTTTTAGTGAATCTTTAAATTTTGTATAGTTTATATTGCTCATTTTTTCATTTAACCAGCCTTGCTTGCGTAACGGACTGTCAGGTGAAGAGGTTAAGCATCGGCTCCCCGAGCTAGGTTCTATACCTCGGTCGGGGTTGAAAATGCTAAGAACAGCATTTTTTAGCGGATCCTTGTATGTATGTTATCAACAAGTTCAGAGTTTAGTCTAAATTTTTTGCTCATTAGATCCCGCTATCGCCAGCCAAATCACGGATGGTGCCTCAGCAGTGCTTTTAGCTAGTGAATCTGCTTTAAAGAAATATAATTTAAAGCCTCGTGCTCGTATTTTAAAAACTTACGTCTGTGGCAGTGACCCCGTGATGCAGCTTACAGACCCGATCCCTGCTGTAAGAGAGCTTTTTAAGAGAACAGGCTTGAGTATGGCTGATATAGATTTAGTGGAAGTTAACGAGGCATTCGCTTCCGTGGTTTTAGCCTGTGTTAAAGAATTAGAAATACCTTTAGATAAGCTGAATGTAAATGGTGGAGCGATAGCTTTAGGTCACCCTCTGGGCTGCTCTGGTGCAAGAATATTAGCTACGCTGCTTATAAATGAACTTGAGAGACGTAAATTAAAGAGAGGCTTAATGGCACTGTTGCTCAATCAAAATCCGACAAAGGAGCTAAGAAGAAATGACGAAAAAGGTTTCAAATATTGAGTTTGCAGCTCGTTAGATTTAATATTTTATTGATAAGTGAGTAAGAGAGAGTGTTTTAGGTACAAATATCCCAGATTAGGATACACGTATCCCTAGGAAGCTGAGATGGTGGTAGATATTCACAAGGGTTTTAAGGTTTTGGGATATAGCATCAAGTGTTTGGTGAAAGGTAACTTTAGAAAGTCCTCTAAA
>JBJTTW010000219.1:0-9482 GCA_046080385.1 bacterium | reverse complement strand
GTTATGCTCTAATGCCTTCGTCTCTTTTAGCTCCATTACTTAATCAGAGCATGTATTTACGGATTTGGCCATATGTATTACTGTATTAAAACCCACTGTTTAACAGAAATTTAATATTTTGAAATCGCACCAACTGCCCTTGAAACCACTCACTGAAAGCTTTTTGGGGTTTTTACTTGGAGGGTGCGGAATGTGATTTAAAAGGACAATCTATGAGAAAAAAATTTGGACTCAACGATATTTTAGAGGCATAATATACTGGGTAATTAAACCGCCACTCCCTGGGTCATTAATGCGCCACTCGGTGGGTAATTAGGGGAGGATAGGCAATAAGCACATGGAAAGGGCAGTTCACACTCATGCGTAGAGAAATAATCATGCTGCTTAGCTAGTTTCCTATGATTTCTAGCTTCGCTCTCTTCTTGTTGTTTTAAATAATTTTGGAACTCTTCTTCATCCCACCATACAGTACCATAAACTCTCTGTAACTGATCATTAGCAGTATCACCACGCCAATACGCCCGTGAAACACTAGTTAGCTTATCGCTTTATATTCAGCTAACTTCAGTCTAGATTCTAGGCTAGATTTGTAAAATCTCTAATATTTTCTATAACCTTAACAGCTTTTTAATAAAAAATACGAATTATCTTTAATAGTATGGTCCCATTTCTTGATTTTCATATTCATTTTCATGTTCTTAGATGAAGAATCCAGACCATGGAATATTGGCATATGAATTATTAAGTCTTGAATATCTGTTACGCAAAAACAGGCGGAAGATAGGAGATAGTGGAAAGTAGAGAAGCAATAAAGTCATCATTAAAGGTCCAGCTTGATAGATACATCAGGATGGTTCCTATATTGTCTGGCATTATTTTTGTTCTATGTTTTTCGGTCCTTTTAATTTTGAGACTTTTTTCATCGGAAGCAGACCTTGATGTCACAACATTAGTCGCTGATACGCTTACTGTTGCTAGCATCATTGCGTTTATATCCTTTTTTGTCTTACGGCTGCTTGTTGAGAATGTGCAGAAAGCACATGTCAAGAGTTTTGCTAAAAAGAGAGAATTGAGGTTACAGCGCAGAGAAGAAGAGCTTGCGATGAGATACAAAAAACTTCAAACATTTGATCAATCAAGTTTGAAAAAATAAGGCGGCAATAATTTATGGTAACTAGCTCATCGCAATCTAATTCAAAGGGGTCTACGGAGTCAAAAAAAGAATTACTTATCTCTCATCCTTTGCAATTAAATCTTAAAAGCGTTGAACGAAAAGCTGAAAACACAAGGCTATGGGCAAGATATAATCAAGTTAATAAAAAAACTGAACTTAGAGAACAGTTAATTATTAGGTATGCTCATCTGGTAAATTGGGTAGTCGGTAGGTTCCCTCAATTAGAGACAGCTGATTTCGATAAAGAGGATTTAATGGGTTACGGGACTATCGGTCTTATTGAAGCTATAGATCGCTTTGATAATGCTAAAGATTGTTCATTTGAGACTTTTGCGACTAATAGAATCCGTGGAGCGATTCTTGATTTTTTAAGATCTAGGGATTTTCTTTCACGAAATAGTCGAGAGAGAGTAAAGAGATTTAATCAAAGATTAGCAGAGTTAGAGTTACGTTTAGGCTATACTCCAACCGATGAAGAGATAAAAAAACATTTAACTATAGAAAATGAAGAATTAAGAGTTCTTCAACAGGAATCCAGTGCGGTAATATTTTCGCTAGATGCTCAAGAGAATGGTAATTCATCAGAAGAGTCATCTGTGGCTTTAGTCGATAAAGTGCCTTCTAAAACTGAGGCTACTGAGGATTATGCTGAATCAAATCTTGTCAGAGACAAGCTTGCGGCGGCAATAGATAGTTTAAAAGAAAGAGAGAGGCTTATAATTTCTCTCTATCATTATGAAAAACTGACTTTTAAAGAGATCGGTACTATTCTTGATATTTCAGAATCTAGAGCAAGTCAGCTTCACCAGAAGTCTTTACAGAAATTGAGAACCATTATGAAAGATTTTGTTATTTAGCGAAGAAGGATCTAATATCGTTAATTGTGGTTATCGCCATTAAACTTAGAAGGAGTATAAAACCTCCTTGTACTAAGCCGTCTTGAAGTTTAGTCGAAGGTTTTTTCTTGAAGATGGCTTCATAGCCTAGAAATAGAAGATGACCACCATCTAAAGCTGGTATCGGTAGTAGGTTTATAACTGCAAGGTTTAAGCTTAAGAGGAAAGCAAATTCTAGTGTCATCCAAAGATTATGTTTTATATCTTCAGTGATTAATTGAACTATACCTACTATACCTTTTACGTCACCTAAGCTTGCTGTAGCGAAATCTAAGTGAAGACCAAATACACTCAGTACTTTAGCGAGAAGAGAAGCTAAGATAGCAAAAACAGAGAAGATCATCATCACAGTGGCATTAACAGTGAATTTTAATCCAGAAAAAATAGCACTAAAAATATTTTCAGACTTTATATATTCTTTTTCATAACCGAGTTGTACACCGATAACCCCTTCTGAGTGAACAGAGAAAATTTCATCTTTATTAGCTACTTTGATTTGTATATCTTGATCTTTAAATTCTGCGATTTTACTTTGCATTTCAATGCCAGTATCTATAGCGATTCCATTTATAGATAAGATTTTATCACCAGCTTCTAAGCCTGCGATTTTAGCTGCTGAATTTTCACTGGTAAAGCCTTTAATAACAGTACTCGGTACTATTTTAGGTAAACCAATACTCATTGCCATGACTACAGCAAGTAAAAAGGCAAATATAACATTAAAAGCTACTCCAGCAACAGCAACTATGGCTCTTGGTAATACTGGGAATTTACGAAAAGGTTTTAAATCATCTAGGTCTTTAAGAGTTTCTTCACTGGTTTCATCGTGAGTTTCTGGTATCGCTACAAAGCCACCTATAAGCAGGAAGTAAAAACGGAACCTAGTTCCCCATTTCTTACATATTTCAATATATGGTCCAAAAGGCATTCCTATACCGAATATTGGTGTCTGAAAGCCATAAAATTTCGCTGCAAGAAAATGTCCGAATTCGTGTACTACTATAAGTAACGTTATAATCAGTATGCTAAGCAGAACGAAAAGAAAGTCCATTAGAGCTAAGTTTATCATGGCTAGGCTTCTGCATAGTCCCCTTATGATTAGATCTTATAGTTGGGCTTTATACCAAAATACCATTTTAATCTGAAAAAGACTTTTATATGTCCCTTGCGCAGTCCTAGTTTCGGACTGCTTGGACTCAAAAGAATTTTCCAGAATGGTATTACTTAGCGTGAAAAGCCTATGGATAAAAGCTTTTCAAAAAGTTTTTCGGGGCTTATTTTATCCATAGAGCCATTATCTTTTTTGAAAGTTCTTTTATGGCTAGCTTTGGTGTTATAGATTTCATCATAGCTCAGATAATCAAAGCTATATGGTCCAGAGCGTTTTGCTGAAGTTGGTCCATATATGCCAATTATTTGTGCTGTATCTGAGTCATAGAGAGCATCTGCTGCGAGATGTAGTGGACCTGTGTCTACACCTAATACCAGATCAGCATCTTTGAAAAACATTCTTAGTCCAGTAAGTCCTTTATCTATGACTAATTTGCATTTTTGATAATTATGCGGCAATAACTCATGGGTAATAGATTCCAGATAGGCTTTTTCCGGAGGAGTGCCAGTAAGATAGAATTTAGCTGCTGGAAATTCTAAACTTATTTTTTCTATAATGCTTACCCAGTGATCTTTAGACCAGAATTTAGTCTCCCAAGTGGTGCAGGGGATGAGTACTACTTTTCGTAAAGGGATATTTTTAGCAGAGCGTAAAATCTTTTTAGGTTTATATATTTCTGGGATTTTACCTTGAAAGAATTCATGAAAAAAAAATTCGGTGAGAAAAAAATTCGCTAATTTTAAATTATGCTCAACCACATGAAAATTTCTATCCCAAATAGAATGCTGTCTTAATTTCATATCATAAAGTAATCCAGCTATTTTCTCACGAGGTTCTGCAAAGCCTACTCTTCTTTCAGCAAGAGAGAATAAGCTGATGAAACTAGTTTTGAGTAGTCCTTGAAAATCGATGACATAGTCATATTTTTCTTTAATAAGATCTCCAATAGTCTTGATTATGCTGCTGAATTTCTTATCTTTCAGGGTATGAATTTTATTTATAAAACTAAGCTCTAGTAAAAGATCTTGAAATTTCTCATAAATTAGAAAATCTATTGAATAGTCTAAATTATTAGCTTCTAAGTTTGCATTTATGTATTTTAATGCAGGGAAGCTGTGGATAATGTCACCAAGTGCGCTTAATCGAATAATGAGTATTTTAAATTTAGTCTTTTTCTTAATTATTTTCGCTATAACCTATTACTACTGCTATACTCATGGTTTTCTCGTGACTGATGGATATATCCCATTTACTAAGACCTAATTTCTCTGCGACTTTAGCAGCATTGTTAATTAGTTTGACATATGGAGCCGAGGAATTTTCATATTTAAGAATTAATATGTCTTGAAAGCTAATCTCCTTCCCTATACCAGTACCAAGTGCTTTAGCTACAGCTTCCTTGGCTGCGTATCTAGCTGCAATTCGGTGATTGATAGAAGGTTTTAAATTTTTTTGATTCAAACCAAATTCTAAATAGTCCTGTTCTTCTGTGGTGAGTATACGGGCGATAAATTTTTTGCCGTAACGTCTGAGGATTTTTTCTATTCTTTTAGGGTCACAGAGATCAGTACCAATCTTAATAGTCATAGATTAATATCCTACTAACTCCATGTAACCTTTGCCTGTGATTTTATTTTTACTAAACTCGCCATTAACTTCTATGGCTCCTTCATAATATGGATAATTATTCTGATGCTCCTGCTCTTTTACAAGAGGTTTAATTTTAACTTTTAGGTCTAGTTTTGGAATTTCCATAGTCCAAGAAATTGGATACTCAGCACCACTATATTTACTTTTAAATTTTTCTGTACTGTTAAGAACTATATCTTGAGCTGTAAATGGATGTTTTTCACCAGCCGCATCTATTATAACGCCACCACTGTGTACCATATCCGTATTGCTTTCTTGATCTCTAAGTCTGTAGTACATTATTTCGACATTGTTTTCTAATTGTAAAGCGAACCAATCCCAGCCAGCTAAAGTACCTCCAAGTGAACTTGTGCTAAATTCTCTGTCTAACCAACTAAATCCTTTAACTTTAAATACCTGATCTCCGATTTGTATTTTTCCTTTACTGGCTAGTTTCGAGATTGAATAATAGTATGAAGCATTACCAGCACCACTACTTTTTTGGCTTAAACCATCAAGACCTTGTAATGTAACTGGTTTAACGGGTTTTAAATTTAGTTTCATACTTACATCCTTATCTTGAGCTCTAAGGATTATGGGGAAAATATTTTCAGCAGCAGCTTTAGGACTTGATTGAATAGACCAATTTTTAACCCAGACTTTATAAGGATTTATCCTAGCTCCAGCCTGTCCTAAGCTTTCCCTACCTAGTTTTTCAAAAGAATAGAATTTTTTATTATGGATATCAGTAATAGCAAAGTGAGCCATATATATCTCTTTAGTTTGCCAATTATTTAGGACATTTTTCTTATCTTCTGCATCAAAAATAGGTACTAATCCATTTCTGAAGATAGTTAATTGATAGCCAAATTTGTGACCATTGGCATCTTCTAAGTTTCCAGTATAGTACCACCATTCAGTTTTAAATTCTTCGTGACTACCATGATCTTGAGGGAAATTGAAATCATAGGGATCTAATGCTTTAGCAAACTTAGTATCTATTTCTTCATGCTTAAGTAATTCACTAGGTTTCTGAAGCTTGAAACGTCTTTCATTAAAAAATGTTTCTGAAAAGAATTTAGAGCTTAAAAACACGAGAATGAGCACTAAGCTAGAGATTAAAATTATTGGTAATTTAGAATTTTTTTTCTTCATCTAAAATGCTTCATCCTTTTCTAATTCTCTTGGTGAGACTTTGGATTGAGTCTGACTTGGGAAGATCGCTGCGATTAAGGCTGCTGCTACTGATATGAGAGTTGCAAATAGTATGCTCTTAAAATCTAGTGAGAAATTAATATCCCAACCAAAGGAGCGATGATTGATAACAAAAATCATTACCCAAGCGGAAGCAATGCCAAGTGGTATTGCAAAAATACTGGAGAGTAATCCCATGCTAAAGGCTTGTAAGGAAATTGATCTTTGAATGTCTTGTTTAGACATCCCTAAAGCTTTTAAAAGAGCAAATTCTTTTTCTCTTTCAATAATCAAGGAGAGTAAAGCACTGAATATGCCAAAAGCTGCTACTACCACGGCGATGATCTTTAAGGCTGATGTTACTCTAAATGTTCTATCGAAAATCTCTAAAGATTCTTTGAGAAGTTCTTTGTTTGAGCGTATATCAAAGAAAGTAGGAGAAAGACTTTCTTTAGCAGCTGCAGTTTTATAAGCTTCAATGTAAGTTTTTATTCTATCTAGTTTTGGATTGCTTCTTTTGTTTGTTAGTAGATGAATTTTATTTTCATTAGGCTTTTTTAATTCGGCTTCGGTAGATTCTTTTAAGAAAATACCGAGCGAGCTTAAATTGGGATCTTCCCACAGTGAGCGATATAGGTCTTGATGCATCATTAAAAGACCTTGGTCTGAACTGTAATCGCTAAATATTCCTAAGATGGTAAATGTCTGTAATCCTTTATCTGTCTGAAGTTTTACTTTATCATTGCACTTAACTTTATGTTTATAGGCGTAGGGAGCAGAAGCTATAAGACCTTGGCCTTTATCAAATTTATTCCAAATATCTTTAGTAGATTCTTTAAAAGTAAAAGAATTTTTTACTATAGGCAGAGAATTTATGCTTGCAACTCTATTTGAGCCATATTCACCAATTACATCTCGCAGGTGATATTCACTAATACCTATTATGTCTTCAGCCTGAAAGGTTTTAGTGAATTCTATTACTTTATTATTTAGTGTTAGATGATTGCGGTGTGACACTTGCTTGGGAGTGGATATGTAAATGTCTGCAAATAAAGAAGCTGAAAGCCAGTCTTCCACCGTGTTTCGGAAACTATTGATGGCGATATCCAGTGAAAGGTATAGAGAGATAGCTACCGTCAGTGCTGCAATCGCTATAGCGTTACGGCTAAGATTTTTTTTAAGACTTCTTAGTGATATTAAAGAAGCTAATCCAAAAGTGTTTCTGTAAAGCGGCTCCAAAATATAATCACTATGATAAGTAAGAAATGGGATAAAGCAGCTAAATCCAATAACCATTATAAATAAGCCAAAAAAGCAAGCTGAGATATTTTTTTCAAAAACTAGGAACAATAATAGTGAAAAAGAAATTAAAATTAAGCCAGTAATATTTAGCTTTGGTAGATATTTTTTGACTGTCTCTTCAATATCTATATTTTTTATAACTTTAGTGACTGGACTGTTACTAGCTTCGTAGGCTGGTAACAGTGCTGATAACAGTGCCGCAAATACACCTATTAATCCAGCTTTGAGAAATGTGATATTACTGATATGTATTTGGCTTACTTGTAAAACAAAATAAAGATCATTAATAGTTCTTACTATAAAGCTTAAAAGGACGTTAGCTAATAAGTAACCTAATCCTATACCTATGAGTGAACCAATTATGGCAAATAATAGTGATTCAAATATAATTAGAGAAAATATTTCTTTTTGACTAACGCCAATTGTTCTGAGGAAGCCAAATATTTTGCGACGCTGAAGAACTGCAAATGTCATCGTATTGTAAATTAAAAATATGCCAACCAGCATGGCTAAAAGACTTAAAGCACTAAGATTGGCGTTAAAGGACTTAGTCATTGACTCTTGAGCTTGATTGCGTTCTGAGGATTTAATTAAAACGAGGCTAGGATCTATAGCGAAGAGTATATTTTTTAATTCAGTCTCTTCTTCTGGTTTGAGAATTAAATCTATTCTGCTTATATAGTTTTGTAATTTCAGTAATTCTTGAGCAGTTGAAATATCCATGAAGAGAAGATTGTCTAGAGATGCGCTAGCTGGATCATCATCTGAATCAATTATGCCGTAAAGCTTTAGGCGATAGGTTTCGTCATTTTGATCTATCAGCAAGGGATCGCCAGGTAGAATTCTGAATTTCTCTGCAGTATGCTTGGTGGTGAAAAAGCCCTCTAGTTTATTAATAAAAGCTGATGGGTTATATTGCTTTCTAGAGTTGAATTCTTTGAAAATATTTCTGAAAGCTACATCACTAAAAGGATCTATCCCAATTACTTTGAGTAAACGATTGTTTTTAGTGACGAAACCTTCTATAAGAGGAGTTACCGTGAGTTTATATTTATTTTCTAAGTTTATAACCAGCTCTTCATCTATTTTTCCTGCATTATTGATAATATGGTGGGTAGCTTTTCCATTTATAATTTCAGTGGAAAGCTCAAAAGATTTTTTTGCAGATTCTATAGCTAGGTCTGTGGCTGTAATAATTGCAACAGAGAGGACTATGCCCGTTATTAAAGAGGCGAACTGCCAGATGTTTTTAGTTAAGAATCTAATACTTGAAAGATATAGTGATTTAGTTAACAAAGCAAAGTTTTTCCTTTAAATATGCTCTAGAGATATGAAATGCTTGTTCTCTAGATATAGAACCCGATCAGCATATCTTTTAAGGTTCTGATCATGGCTAACCAATATGGTAGTTGGTTTATATTCCTCTCTGAGAGTCTGAATTAGATTCATGACTATTTCAGCTGTCTCCTGATCTAGGTTTCCAGTAGGTTCATCTCCCAAGAGATAGCTAGGTTTATGAGCAAGTGCTCTTACAGTAGCGACTCGTTGTTGTTCGCCACCAGAAAGCTTCTCTGGAAAATCTTTTAAGCGATTAATCAAGCCTACTGTCTTCAGCATAGCTAGTGTGAATTCAATATTTTCTGGGGTGTTTATGCCATTTAATTCAAGCGGAAATAAAATATTTTCCTCTACGGTAAGTGTAGGTATTAGGTTATAGCTCTGAAATATAAGTCCGATATTTTTTCTTCTAAATAAAGTTCTCTCATTTTCTGAGATCCTTGCTAAATCTAAGTCTCCGACCAATAGTGAGCCAGTGTCAACTGTATCTATGCCACTGATTAAATTGAGGAAAGTTGATTTTCCGGAGCCACTAGCTCCGAAAATAATAGTAAAACTACCAGGGTCGATTTTTACACTAAGGTGACTAAATACTAGATGAACTCTTTCATCAGCTTCGTAAAAGGATTTGGATATATTGTCTGCTACTATCAAGGCATTATCCATTTTCTCATATATTCTTATGAATTGAAAATTTTATCACGGCAAATCCACTAATAATTAAGTAAAAATAAAGCAAGTAAATAAAAGCTATTCAAGGAGAGTTATTCATGAGGAAATAGATTCATGGATAGTAGTATTGTAAGTATAGAGAGTTTCAGGGAATTGGATCCAAGGT
>JBJTTW010000218.1:0-3182 GCA_046080385.1 bacterium | reverse complement strand
TTTCAGATTTAAACTGCTCTTTAGTACAGAATATATGAGCATCATCCTGAGTAAAACCTCGCACACGCGCAAGCCCATGAACCGCTCCACTAGATTCATTTCTATAAACGGTACCTATTCGTATGGCTGAAATGGGTACCGTTTATAGAAATGAATCTAGTGGAGCGGTTCATGGGCTTGCGCGTGTGCGAGGTTTTACTCAGGATGATGCTCATATATTCTGTACTAAAGAGCAGTTTAAATCTGAAATTCAAGGCGTATTTAAATTAATTAATAAAATATATTCGGTTCTAGGACTTGAATTTTAAGTAGAGGTTTCTACTAAGCCTGAAAAAGCTATTGGTGGATTATAAGATTCGTACTGCACAGGAAGAGCAGGTACCTTATATGCTGATAGTCGGTGATAAAGAAATGGAACTCACTCTGTGAATCTAAGATACCGTAGGTCGCAGGATCAGGTCTCTATGAGGCAGGATGAGTTTTTAGCGAAGCTTAAGATTGAAATTAGTTCGAAGGTTTTAAACTAAATTAAAACCAAGAATAATAGAAGCTCCAAGAAAAAGAATAAAAGAAGCCCAAGTAAGCTGGTCTAATTTGTCTTCAGCACTGCTTTGCATGCCTTTAAAATGATGAGCTGAGCCACCAATAGAACCAAGTCCTTCTGATTTAGGTTCATGTGCCAAAATTAAAAAGCCAGTGGCTAAGCCAGATAGAATCTGAATAACTGTTATGAAATTAAGCATAAGTTTATTAATAGTAACATGAATATTATTTAATAAATATATTTCAAGGAAAATTTTACATTTCAGTGAGACAGATTAGCGATCACTAGCTGCTTGCAAGCGTGTAAGCTCAAGGCTGAATAGCGAATGGTCTCGCCTAAGCTTCTAAAAGCTCTGGATTAAGTGCCGCGATGTCAGCCACTGACTGTATGCTTTTTACTGGAAATCTACGATCTTGTTTTTTTATTAAACCATTTAAGACCTTTCCTGGTCCTAATTCTAAAATCTCACTAATTTGATTTTCTGGATTGATTAATTTTTGAACAGTCTGTGTCCATTTAACTGAGCCAGTCATCTGTAATTTAAGATTAGCTTTTATACTTTCTGAGTCACTGACATCTTCTGCGGAAATGTTCTGAATTACTGGAATGTTAGGGGTCTTAAATTCAACTGAATCTATAAGATTAGAAAACTCTAGAGATGCTTCTTTCATAAGTGGTGAGTGGAAAGCTCCGCCTACAGTAAGTGGTATTACCCTTAATTTAATTTCTTTAGCTGTTCCATAAGCTTCTAATGCTTGGTTAGCGGCTAATACCTCGTTCTCTGAACCAGTGATAACTATTTGATCTGGTGAATTAAAATTAGCGACTGAGACATTAGAAAAGTCTTTAATTACGCTGCTTAAATCATTTTCACTAAGCCCGACTACTGCGCTCATAGCCCCTTTAGGTGCTTTAGACATTAGATCGCCTCTTTTGATGACCAGTTTAAGACAGTCTGCAAAAGATAGTACTCCTGAAAAATATAGAGCTGAGAATTCACCGAGACTATGCCCAGCAGTGAATTTCACGGAATCTAAATTTAAAAGATTTTTATGCTTTAGTGTTTCTGCTACCGCAATGCTTAAAGTTAATATAGCTGGCTGAGTATAAGCTGTATTCTGCAAAGTCACTTCGTCTTCGCCGAAAGATATACTGCTGATGCTGTATTCACTACCTTTGTAGTAATCATTAAAGATTTGGTCTGCTTGATCGTAAATTTCTTTTACTTTAGGGAATTCTAAGTAAAGGTCTTTACCCATGCCAGCATACTGTGCACCTTGTCCTGGAAATACTATAGCTTTTATCATGACTAAACATTATATGAGATAATCTAAAAGAATGTCAAACCTAATCAAGAAGCTAGATCTACGAGGCGTAAAGTGTCCAATGAATTTCGTAAGGGCGAAAATTATTCTAGATGACTCTAAAATAGGAACAGTTTTAGAGCTTTTTATCGATGATGGTGAAGCTTATGATAGCGTGCCTAAGAGTCTTTCAGAGGAGGGGCATGAAATAGTTTCTCTGAGCAGCTTAGATGATGGAGCTTGGTTTTTAGTTGTGAGGAAGATGTGTTAGTGGATTTTATTAGGGGCATACAGAAGTCTTTTTCAGATTGAAATGGTATTTTGGTATAAGCTCAAGCTTGAGGATTACGAAAACGCAAATTTGCTACATGCCTATTATTTGAGTTTGTAATTATTGCCTTGCTTGTAGCACTCTTCGATGGATTGGTGGATTTCTGCTTGGGTAAAGGATTTCCCTGTTCGCACTACACTCCCTATTGTTTGTGGAGAATATAGATGATAAATAGCAATATCTTTTAAAGACCCTATATATTTACCTAGAGGTGTATCGCTAACCTTGAATCTAGGTAGATTTATATCCATTGAATCTGACTTTTTTTCTAATCTCTCCCTGTTTTTATTGAAAACTTCTTCATTGAATTGATGATAAATAAATTCCCCCTGTATTTTCTGTATGAGGGACTGCAGATTCTTATCAAAAAGTTTTTTATCAGTTTGATATTTATAAAATAAGCTTATGATATCAAAAACCAGTAGGCAGTCTTCACTATTCTTTCTTGGCTCTTTCTCAAGGCGTTCTATTAAATTTTCATTTAACTTTGGTTTTTCTGCTATTAAATTCATCAGACTTTCTAGACAGGAAGCAGTATCTTGAGCTAGAGTGAATGATTCATTTACTTTAACCTTTTTTAGATCTGATGAGATCTGCGGTATTAGGACACAGAGTTTGATATTAATGTCATCACAGTACGTCGCTTTATTTAGAACTATAGTTTCTAGAATTTTTTTATCCTTTTCATCTGTAAGTTTTGGCATCGCACGTTTAAAAGCCTCACTTGCTTCATCAAATCTCTCATTGAAACATAGGTATTGAATTACTCCAGAATTACAGTATTTATCATTATTAATTAATATCAATGGATTTTGGGAAATTGTTGGGTATTGTGTTTCAAAGCTCTTGCCCTAGAATCTAGTCTGAAGTTAAATTTTTAATAATTTAAGCAAATTGTTAATTAGATTTCAGAGAGAAGTTTATCAAGAGAGATGGAATTTCTGCAAGAAATTCCATCTCTCTTCACTTTATGCCATTAGCATGGCTAGTACGAACCGTACTT
>JBJTTW010000217.1:0-17519 GCA_046080385.1 bacterium | reverse complement strand
TTAGTTTCTCTAAATATTCTGCACATTGCTTTTCATTCCTAAACTTCTTTATGAACTCTTCTAAGCTTAAGCCTTTTTGAAATTGGATCTTGTTTGTCATACCTTAATCATACCTTACATAAGTAAGCGTGGCTAGCACTTAAGCTGTTTTTTGGGCGGCTTCATAGGTAATCAGGTTCCCTTAAAGACTGATTTCATGTAACTTATACACAGGGCCTTCTGTACAAACTCTAGAATAATTTTTATCTCTCTCAAAACCCTCATTATAATTACAGACGCAAGCAAGGCAAGCACCAACCCCACAACCCATGCGTTCTTCAAGCGACATATAAGCTAACCTATCTGAGCTGATTTTAGACTGTAAGGCTTTTAGCATTGACTTGGGACCACAACTGTAGCTGATTTCCACGTTTTCGTCCGCATCATGATCTATCTTAGCAAGTGCATCTGTCACAAAGCCTTTCATGCCATAACTACCATCCACAGTCGTTATAAACACTTCACCTAAACTCTTAAACTCATTTTCATAAAATACATCTTTAGCCGCATTAAAACCTAATATCGAAATAATGCTATGCCCAGCTGCTTTCAGCTTACGTCCTAAATAATATAGAGGCGGAACGCCGATACCACCACCGATTAGTAATATTCTTTTATTTAAATTCTCTTTTGGAATTCTAGCTTGAGCGTGTAGCGAAACTCCAATTTCTGCGTTTTCACCCCCTCCAAATCCTGATGGCAATTCAAAGTTATTTCCAAGTGGAGCTAAAATATCAATCTTTTCACCAAGCTTAAACTCACTGAGCAATGTGGTTCCTCGTCCTTCTTTACGGTAAAGCACAGTAAGATATCTTTCATCATCACTAATGTCGCATATACTCATAGGTCTTCTCAAAAGAGGATCTAATCCTTTAGAGCATTTCACATGCAGAAACTTACCAGGCTTAAACTCATCATGCGGGAAACTGCCTTCAAGAACTAATTTGAAGATATTATCTGCGATAAGAGTATTTTCTACAACACTTGGAAATATTTTTTTCATCGAATCGCCCTCTCTAAAACCGCCATGCGCACCGCTACGCCATTAGCGACCTGTTTAAAGATTAAAGACCTATCTGACTCCACCAATTCATCATCTATTTCAACACCTCGATTAAAAGGTGCTGGATGCATAATTTTAGTATGTGCTTGCATTAAAGCTAATCTAGCAGAAGTTAAGCCAAACTGATCACGATAGTGACCCAAGCTAATATTATGCCTCTCGTTCTGAATTCTGAGTAACATAACTACATCTGCGGTACTTAGAGCTTCTTCTATATTTAGAACAGGCATTTTAAAAGGAAAAGCATTAGCATCTGGAATAAAAACATCTGGTCCACAGAGACTCACATTCGCTCCGAAGCACTGTAAAGCATGCAGAGAAGACCTTGCTACCCTACTATGCTTCACATCACCGATAATACTTACTTTTAAACCTTCAAAGCTACCAAATTCTTTTTTAATAGTCATTAAATCTAACAGTGCCTGTGTCGGATGCTCACTAATACCAGCTCCTGCATTAATTAGAGATGTAGTTTTAATTTTATCTGCGATCTCCGAGAGTAAATACTCTTCAGATGAACGCACTATAGCTATTCCTACGCCCATAGACTCTAAAGTTCTAATCGTGTCATAAAAAGTCTCCCCCTTCTGAGAGCTAGAGCTTTTATAATCGAAATTAAGGACATGTAAATTCAACTTCTTTGCAGCCACCTCAAAAGAAAATCTAGTCCTAGTGCTAGGTTCAAAAAATAAATTACAAACTATAGGCTTATTTAAAGACTTCAGTGATTCTGGCAGTTCATCCTCACTCTGTGATGCCCAATACTCAGCTCTATCAAGAATATTTAATATCTCCTCACGAGATAATTCGGCAAGAGAAATTAAGTGCTTAGCATGCATTCCAAGAAATAATCCTAACATGGCACTAAGGGGCTAATCCTAATTCCTTAAAAAGCTCTCGCCAAGGAAGAATTAAAACATTTCCCTCTTTTCTTCTTCTTGGGCTTAAGCTACAACAAATAAGTTTAGCCTTAGGAACTTCTTCCGCAAAGCTCTCTAAACCACGTAAATCTTTAGGTTTAATATTTACATCCTTAGCTTTAATTTCTATCGCAAAAACACCACGAGAAGGACTTTCAGCAATAAGATCAACTTCTAGCCCTGAGCTTGTTCTGTAATAAGAGAATTTAAAATCAGTCCTGAAAGTATCTGCAATACCAATAAGTTCTCTTATAATAAAATGCTCAAAACTTTTCCCAAAACTACTAGTTCCTTCTAAACTAGTTAGAGACAAGCTGTTAGCTAAAGCCCTTTGCACTCCCATATCAAAAAGATAAAATTTAGGACGCTTAGAAAGGCGCTTGCGAATTGATCTTGTGTAAGGTAAAAGAAAAAAGCCTATAAGAGTATCTTCTAAAATTTGAAAATATTCTTTTACCGTATTTGCACTTACACCTATATCAGCAGAAATATTTGAATAATTAATCTGATTACCATTTTCCTCAGCGACGAAATCAAGAAAACTCATAAAACTCACAAGATTACGCAATAGAGCCTCTTCCTGAATTTCTTCTCGCAGATAAGTACCACAATAAGCTTTTAATTTTTCTTTACGAATCTCTTCATCTTTCTCTAAATAAATAGCAGGTAAAGTACCATAATCTAAAGCCTTGTTCAAATCAAAGCTTGTGCCTAATTCTAAAAAATTTAATGGATATAACGAATAGCTCAAGGCCCTACCAGCAAGTAAATTGGCTTGACCTCTTTTGAGCTTTCTTGCAGAAGAGCCGCTTAAAATGAATCTTGGTTTAGATTTATCATTTTCAATTAAGTAATGAACTATATTTAAAAGCTCTGGTACCCTCTGAATTTCATCTATCACCACATGCGTAACAGATGAATCTCTTGCTAGGACTTCATCTTTGAGTAAATCTGGACGCTTTAGATATCTCTGATAATCATTAGCTAGTAATAGATCAATAAAAATAGTTCCCTCATCAGAAAAACTATCTTTAAGTAAAGTGCTTTTACCTACTTGCCTCGGACCAAAGAGAAAAAAACTCCGATCCTTGGGCAATATCAAGCTTCTTGTAAAAGCAGAGTCCATTTAGATAATTTACCACAAATTCGCAACACTGTTGCGAATTTGCATAGTTTTTCAGAACTTCTGTTGCGAATTTGCATAGATTTCTCACAGAAATTATGCAAGGGACTGCTCGCAAGCGTGCAAGTTCAAGGCTGAGGAGGACGAATGACCGCAGTGCACTAGGTGTACATGAGGATCATGAGGACGACGAAAACGCAGAAATTGGAGTTTGCGAGTAGTCCCTTACATGGCGGAGACGCCATCAATCCATGCCCCACCCAAAACTTTCTCGGGATGAACTGGATCATAGAATACCATCGCCTGACCTGGAGTAACAGATTCAACAGGTTCTTTAAACTGTACTTCCACAAAATCAGAAGCATCCACGTAGACTTGAGCAAGAGTGGGTTCTGCGTTATAACGAATCTTAGTTAAGGCAGAAAAAGAGTTTTTAGCATCTAATACTGGTGTTCCGATCATAT
The DNA here is from genome assembly GCA_046080385.1 of bacterium. GTDB lineage: Bacteria > Cyanobacteriota > Vampirovibrionia > LMEP-6097 > LMEP-6097 > LMEP-6097. The sequence continues at coordinate 13,910 of JBJTTW010000217.1, read as the reverse complement.
TAGTTCTATTACCTATGGCTCTCTGAGACAGTAACTCTTCTTTAGTTCCTACGTAGACAGTATTAGCATTAGGATCTATTTTCGTTACATATAATGGTTCAGAGTAAGCAATACCCAGCCCTTTACGCTGACCATAAGTATAATTAAAACTACCTTTATGAGAACCAAGTACCAGACCTGAATTTGCAAGAATAATAGGTCCTTCCTTTTCTCCAAGTATTCGTGTTAAATAATCAGCATTAGTCATGCCATTACTAACAAAACAGATATCCTGGGAATCAGCTTTAGAAGCAACACACAGCTCACCTATATTCGCAAGATCGCGAACTTCATCTTTATTAAAATCAGCTAGAGGGAAAATCGTCTTAGAGAGCTGATCCTGAGTCAAGCCCCAGAGCATATAGCTCTGATCTTTTTTATTTCCTAAAGATCTGTAAAGATGCCATTCTTGAGTCTGATCTTCTAAAACCAGACGTGCATAATGACCAGAAGCTAAATGGGTAGCACCTAAATTCTGAATAGAGTACTCTAATAAAGCACCCCATTTCATATCATTATTACAACTAATACAAGGAATAGGAGTTTCCCCACGAGCATATGACTGATGAAAATCTTTTATGATCCCATCAGCAAAAGCCTGCCTTAAATCTACAGCATGATGTTCTACACCCAAATGATCACAAATTCTCACAGCATCCACTACGCCATTATCACAGCATTTACCAGAACCTGATATTAACCAAGCTGTTATCCCAAAGACCTCATAACCTAATTCTTTTAGAAGGTAGATCGCCACAGAACTATCGACCCCGCCGCTCATAGCCACAGCTATTTTTGCAGTTTTGGGATCTGGAAGAAAATTATTAGAGCGAGCTTGCTCTAAATAGGATTTTAATTTATCCATAGATTATCGAACCAAGTCTTATGATATTACATATTAAATAAATAAATCTAGGCGTTAATATGGAAGATGAAGCCGCAAACTTATTAATGTTTCAAAAAGCCTTTGGAGCAAATGCCCGAGCTTTTTCTGCAATAAATCAATCAATCGAAGATATATTCACCTTTATAAAGTAATCTAAATGAGGGTCTTGCCCCCAGAAATTAGGCTAAAGAATCTAACAATAAAACTATAAATCTTGGACTAAATAGTATATATGACGGGAATCGGACGAATCGGTTTCATGCAACGCATGACCAGCATCAAAGAGCAAGTGCTATCAAGTCAAGGTAGCTATGTAGAAGATAGTTTAAAGTTAAACTCTGGCAAGAAAATCCTTAAAATCTCAGATGATCCAGCTGCCGTAAAAAAAATAAATGAATACTCTGGAACTCTTCTTGAAACTAAAGAAAAATCGAGTGTAAAAAGTAGCACAAAGTCTCTATTAAATATTAGCGAAAACGCTATTTCTGACATCAAAAAAATCCTAGATGATATTAAAACAGATAGTTTAAGTGCAAGTAACGCAACAACCAATGCTGCAGGCAGAAAAGCCTATGCAGATGTTTTACTTGCATCAACTGAAAATTTATTTAGATTAGCTAATTCAAAAGTTAATGGTCAATTTATTTTTTCAGGTAAACAATCAGACAAAAAAACCATAGACTTCAATCCAGGTAATCTTTTCTTCCAAAATAAATACTTAGAAGGAGCTACTGATCAAGGACCTCGTGAGATATATGGAACTGATTCAAGCGTCACCCTTGATGATCTATTCAACAGCACAGCTTCTCCAGCTATAATGTCCAGTAAAAACACAGCGAATGCAACTATCACTAGCAATAGTGATATACGATTGGTTATTGAAGATGGTAATGGTAAGGTTTTTAATACGGGAAACATAAATCTTCCAGCTGGTACCGCGATGTTTCCTCCAGCACTACCAAATGTAGTTGGAATAATTAATGCCTCTGCAAATGCGGCTGGCTTGGGCGGAAGCATAGTCCAAGAAAACCCAGCAGGCTTTCTAAAGTTCAATACATCTTTAATCACTGGAAGCAAAAGTAATAAAAGTGCGGCAATTAGCATAAGTAACGGTACCACAGTAGGTTCCGCACTAAATGATTTTAAGATTACCGCTCATAAAACAAACGGTGAAAGCCAAAATATTCAAAACACTTTAGCTGAATTGCACAAAGCCTATATGGCAAATGATGTAGTCGGCATTAAAACAGCAATGATAGACTTAGATGCAAATGTTTCCAGAGCCATTAATAAACAAACTTTAACTGGTGAGCTAAAAAATAAATTTGAAGAATCTAGAATTAGAGATGAAGATCAAATAGACTCACTTAAGCTTAGAAAATCTTCATTAGAAGATATACCAAGCGCTGAAGCAATAGTTAACGCAAACAAATCAAAGCTTGTCTTGGACAATGTTCTTCGCAATGCCTCTTCTTTAGCTAGCGCAAACATCTTTAATTTTTTAAGTTTCTAACATTATGGTCGACAGAATTAGTACAAAACAGATATACAATGCCTTTCATCAAAATATTTTTGATAACCAATCTTATTTAATTGAAGCATCAAACAAAATCAATACTGGTATTAAGTTTAAAAGCAATTATGATGATCCTCGTGCAAGTTCACTTGCCTTAAACTTTGAAGGACAAATACTAAATAACGATATGGTCTTAAAAAACCGTGGCAATATGCAAACGGAACTTGAGCTAGCAGAAAATTCACTAGGTCAAATGAAAGACAAGATGGATAAAGTCAAAGAATTAATCTTAACTGCTGCTAATGCTAGTACAGATCCAAGTTCATTAGATATTCTTAAAACTGAAATAAGAAGTATCGGTCAAGCATTAATGCAGCTTGGCAATACCAAATCTGGTGGAAATTATATTTTTGCAGGCAAGCAAAGTAACCTAGTTCCATTTGAGTTACTTGATCCTAGCCAAAGCTTTTCTCAAACTATTTACAAAGAAGGCCTAGACAATGGTAAACAAAAAGATACTGAGAATATTCAAACAAGCTTTGATATAAAAAATGTATTTCTTGGAACAGGCTCGCCTGCTTTAGTTCAAGGGATACAAGTTAACCCAACAATTAGTACTCCTGGTGGAAACTTAGATTTAACCGTTAACGACGGTACTGGCGGAAAGAAAACTTTCAGTGTTGCGTTAAGCACGGGAGATAACCTTGTTGCGATAAGAAATAAAATAAATACAGCATTTACGGCTGCTGGTGGCTCTGGAACAGTAGCAGAGATAAATCCACCTTGGCAACTTCAATTAAACACCAGCCTTATAACTCCTAGCAGCTTTAACAACGATGCAAAAATAGATATACTAAAAACTTCTAACAATAATGTCTTGAATGATATTGGTTTCAGTGCAAGTTCTGAAACGGGTGAAGACATAGGCTCATTACAGATCTTAAATCAAGTAGAATCAGCCTTAACTCAAAGAGATAAAAATGCCCTGCGATTATTGATAAAAAAGGTTGATGACAACAATAGCAAGCTCCTAGAATTAAGATCCAAAGTAGGATTAACTTTAAACAAATTACAGAATCTAAATTCAATCAATCAAAACTTTGATACTGTTTTGCAGACTGGTCTTTCTCGGGTCAAAGACATCGATTTCCTTGACACCACATCTGAGCTTAATAATGCTCAAGCAAGGCTATCAAGCTCTATAGAAACAGCTTCTAATTTTTTCAGATCAAATTTAAGTAATTTTCTAGGAGGGTAGTAAATGAGTTTTCAAGGTCTTTACATTAGTGTCACTGGTATGCAAGCCTCACAAGCTGGTTTAAATATTACAAACCAGAATATCGCCAATACCAACACACCTAATTATTCTAGAAAATTAGTCAATCAAAATGATGCAAACACAATGTTTGTCGCCCAAAAAGATATCCCTAGCGGCGTTTTCGTAGAGGATATATCTAGAGCCAAAAACTTTTTTCTAGACTTACAGTATCGCAATCACGTATCTAGCCTAGGCTATCACGATGAGCTTAGCAAACTTAGCTCAAATATAAATGATCTTTTAGGTAGACCTGGAAATATTACACTAAATCAAAAACTCCAAAATTTTTTCACTGCTGCTAACAACTTAAAAGCAAATCCTGAATTAGAAACACTTAGAACCACTTTCGTGAATTCAGCAAAAGCTTTAACTGAAAGCTTTAATGCAATAGATAGCAGTATAGCCAAAATCAAAGATGATATAGATGCCATGCCAAATGGCGGTTTAAACAACAAAATTAAAGAATTAAACGACACTTTAAGTTCTATCAGCTCAGTTCAAAAACAAATCAATCTTCTCAAAGCTGCTGGTCGAGATGCTACTAGTCTGCAAGATCAAAGAGATGGTCTATTAGATAAACTCAGTGAGTCAATCGACTTCGATGTTAAGCTAGGACAGGATGGTGAATTTTATCAAATCAGAACCAAGCTATATCCGGCAGAAGCTGGTGTTACGGGAAATGCAAAATTTTTAAACCCAGATACAGTACTTAACAATGGAGCTTCAGGTCCGCCAACTATTACTGAAGGCGTAAATAATGTTTTAAACCTCACTGTGAATAATGGCAATGGTGCCGTAACAACATTTGCGGTCAATCTAGAAGCCAACTCCACGGTAAGAGAAACAATAGATCGCATTAATCAAAGCTTTCGTAACAATGGTGGTCAAGGCAGTATCGCATCTTTAAATAAAAACGATCAAATTAGCTTAGACCTTCGCCTAGTAGATGATTCCACCATTAACAGCACTAGTGCAATCTCTATTAATACAGGTAGTACAGCTACAAATGTTCTAGGTTTTCCAGCTGCACCAAGTACTTCAACAGGTACAAGCCCTTTAGACGTAATACTTTTAGATACTAGTGGACAGACTTACCAAGTAGAGCTAAAAACGGGTAACGATAAAAGCTCTCCTCACCCTGCTAAATTAATGCTCAGTCAAAATGGTGTTCAAATGGGAACCATACTACCAAAGAGTGGCAGAATCACTGGTTTGATTGATGCAACTAATTCACGAATCCCAGAGATGCGTCAAGAAATATCCGATTTTGCAATGGGGATTAAAGATTTAGTCAATGGTATTTTAAAAGTAGGAAATACAAAAACTGGTGCAGCAGGCGTTCCATTATTTACTGGGAATTCAGCTAAAGACTTCACCGTTGCAAGCAACGTCCTTGCTGATAAAACTATAATAGGCATCGGTCAAAATAGCAGCAGTGGTGTCGCAATAGGTGATAACTCTATTATAAAAGCGCTATCGGAATTTTTCTTCGCAGATAAAGCTCTAATAAGTGACACAAAACAAGCTGAAAAACTATTTATAAGAGCAGGTGATCCTCTTATCGCTCCAGCTACTAATAGCCCTCCATTAAGATCTAAATTAGCTATAGTTGCAGGTGCTCCCTTAAATGTCACCCTCAAAGGTCTAATTAACGACAATGGCACTATGATGAACGCTGGAGCTAATAATCTTGGTGGTAACAGCCTGATGCAAATAGAATTTATAGCAGCTGATGGTGTAACTGTCTTATCGACTGTAAACCCAAATACTGGCAATCCACCGCCAAACGATTCGATAAACTGGTCTGGCAATGCTCCAGCTGGAGCAGCTTTCGTTCAATTCAAAATGAATGGTACAAGTTTTAATGATAATAAACTCGCAGATAACTATGGTCATTTCAGTATAGAAGTCTATCAAAACAATAATGGTCTTTCTAATAATTTCAACGCAAAAATGGCAAAGACCATAGGGTATCTAGGTCAACAGGCAAGTATAGACATAAAGAATCGTGACACTTCCTCTTACCTAGAATCAGCTATAGAGAATCAACGCCAAAGCACCAGTGGTGTGTCATTAGAGGAAGAAGCTGCTAATTTACTGGTTTACCAAAACGCCTTTGCTGCAAATGCAAGAGCATTTAGTACCATAAATTCTCTCTTAGATGAAATCATGAGGCTGATTTAGTATTCATAACCATTACTTAACCAAAACCTCTTAAGGAATCAGTATGTCGGGCAACTCACTAGGTGCTGGTAATAATTTCGCCAGCCAATTTCAACAAAACGCCAATAGTGCACAAAGTGCAGATAGATCTTTCCTGCAAAGAAATTTCAAACAAGAAAAACAAACAATTGAAAAACAAAACATTCAAGAAAGGACTGAAACTACTCAAGCAGATTCATTCTCAGATAAAAAACTTGAAGAAAATTTCTTTAAAGAAAAAATAGCTGGAAATTTAGATCTTAGAAAACAAATCACAGAACAACAAAAGAATAAAACACAACAAAGCTCTATCAATCCAGATGCAAATCCTCAAGAGCAGCAAAGAATCGCAAGCTTTATTCCTCGCGTCCGCCAGCTGACTCAAAAACAAAACCTTGATGAAACAAAGCGCAATGAGGAAGAGGAAGAAGAAAATCCCCACACATTAACAGCTAGTGATTTAGCCACTGACCAGAATTTAAATAAAAATATTAGTCAATCCGATCAAGCTCTAGAAAAATATAGAGCCTTTCATAAATCAGGGCAACCTGAATCTGGAAAGACTAGTAGAATCAAAGCCTTAATCGCCCAAAAGAAAGAAGAAAGTCAACAAAAAACCTTAAATAATTTATATGCTCAAGGTAAAAAATTACCCATACAGGGACTAGGATTAGGCAGAAGTGTTACTCAAATTAGGTATACAAAAGGATATATCGCTTCACTACAGGGACAAGCAAAAGGGGAAGAAGCTTTTAGAGTAGCTAAAGGTTTAATCGGTCAAAATACCAATAAAGCAACAACAGAGAAAGATTTATTACTGTCTGAAGCTAACTTCAGTCCATTTAAAGCAAATGCGATAGCATCACTAAGACAAAAATACATTAAAGAGCTGAAATTAAATAAAAATGAAAAGGCAAAACCACCAGCAAAAAAAGAAAAAGAAAAAGGAATGACTATTAGTGAAAATATTTATCAGTTTCTTGTGGAATTATTAAATATAGAGACCCCTTGGGAACTTGAGCCTGTTTAAGAAGAGTATTTAAATGTCTGAAGAGAAAGAATTAAGCCCAGCCCAGAAAAAAGCGTTAAAAGATCAGACCATGGCGAAGGCCGCAATTAAAACTGCGATACTCAGTTTCAATGCTAAAAAAAATGAAAATCCACCAGAGCCTCTTGTAAGTTACTGGAACCTACTCAGCAAAGATGACTGGAATCATCACTTAGAGCTATTTGAAAAATATCTGAAAAATTATAATCAAGTCAAAATTAAACAGCTATTATTCGACCTAGAACACTATTTAAAAGACTGTAAAAAAGTAATACCTCGCTTTAGTAAAAAGCAGTCTGAGATTCTTTTATTAGTAGCTATCGGAAAAATCCAAGTCGCTGATTTTATTCAGCACATTGATAATATAGCTAGCAATCGTGAAAAATTAGACAGAGACATTCAAAGAAAAATCAAAACCTTAAATTGGCAGGATTTAAGCGATTTAGATAAGCTTGATGATCTGACGAAGCAGCTTGATAAACCCAATCTCAAAAAAGCTGAAATACAAAAAATCGATGAACAAATAGATCTCATCGAAGCGGCGATAAAACAGAGAAAAGAAGAGCGAAGCCAATTAGCTTTAAAATTAGTAGAGTGGAAAGCTAGAGGGAATATAGATATTATTAACGCTAACGGCTCAAAACTTGAGGCCTGAAATTTAGTGATGGTATCAAATAATCTGATCAACAAGCTTATATATTTAAACTTTTAAATAGAGTTTTATTTATAATAGATGGAAGTTAAGACGGTATAAGAAATGGCATTCTCAGAGCAAGAAAAGAAAAAGTTTAAAGCGATAATCAGAAGATTACGTAAAGAAAAAGGTATACGTATCTATAAACACGAACTAGATACTGATCTACTAAAACTAAAAAAAGCTCAGCAGAGCATTATTGAAATCAAAGAAGCGAATAAAGATCATCCAAATGTACTGGAAGAGGCTGATAAATCAGTTAAAAAGCTTCAAGGCATCATTGATGATATTAATGAATACATGACCATACTTCACCCAGAAGGTCTTATTGACATTGGTGGGGATACTAATACTCCGCAAAGCACTATCGTAGTCAGCGGTTGAGACCGTTGCACAACTTCATTTTCTGCGTTTTCGTCGTCCTCATGATCCTCATGTAAGCTTGATAAATCAAGCTTGTATTTCTGCTTGCTCGGATATGAGCCATTTACATGGCTCGCATCCTCGGCATCGCCAGAAATTACCCGTACACTGCGGTCATTCGTTCTCCTCAGCCTTGAAACTGTACGTCGTGCAACGGTCTCAATCACAAGGCACCGCGCACAACTCCACTTTCTGCGTTTTCGTCAATAATTTAATAAACTAAGCAAAAAAAATGATTTTTTAACGTTAGCTTAACCATTTGGTGGATAAAGATTAACATGGTGGAATATAACAATACAAATAAAGTGGGATTAAAGAGTGGTGTCCAAAATTCCGCGCCGACGAGTGATGTCAATAAATTAATAGCTGGACTCCGAAATGATTACCGTAATGCTGTAGCAGACGGCGATGTAGCCAATATTGAGCTGCTTGAATCTACAATTCAAGAACTTGAATCACAAAGAGAAATGCCGCAAGTGAGCCATGCGAAGTTTGTTCAAGCAAAGTCTCTCACTCAGCAGTATCTGGATGATGAGGATTTTTCTGAAGGTAAAGGAAGCTTCAATGTAGTTGGCCCTTCACTGGACATAGAAATCGCTGAAATCAGCGGGCCTTTTAAAACTTTTGAGGAATTTACGAGCTTTCAACTCACTAGCCTTGCAGGCCTAGATAAGTTATTAGCAAGTAAATCTAAATAACACCAAATATATAAAGAAATGTTTAATAAATAGTTGACATATATATATTGACATTGATAAAATTTTTAGCAAGGTTAAGGTTTTATTAAGAGACCTCAAATAGCTAAATAATGTCAACTCCTACTTATAAAACGGGAAATCCTTATTTTGATGATGCTGCCTTTGCTAATTTGCAAAAACAGATAAATAAAAATGGCTCTGCCTTTAATTCAGATTTTTCGATAGATGAATTAGAAACAGATGATTTATCTGAGACTTACGCTGCAAGCCAAGTCGCTTCCAAAAAATCTGGGGCTTTAAAATCTGGTCAAGATTTAGATGATCTAAAACAAGACTACTCAAATCTTGATGAGTTTACTGGCTGGAATCCTACATTTCTAGAGAGTGAATCTAATAATTATTTTGACAATGATCGCCGTAAACGAAAACAATCTGACTTAAAGTCTGGAAAAAAAGTAAAAACTGCTACTGGCTTCGTAGATGAATTCGAAGACAGTGCCGTAGAACGCTTTTTCAGCTTCATGGATTCGATTATAAAGAATCTAGCAGAAATGGCTGATGAAGCCTTCGCCAAGATTAACCCTTTTAGTAACTGGATTACAGCTAAGCCTAAGCAGGTTAAAATGACCCCACCGCCAGCAGCGGAACAGGCTCCACTTTTTTTAAGGGAGTCATTTAAACCTAAGAGAAGTCCACATTTATGGAAATCTGACCCTAAGCCTTGGTGGCACCTCGCTTTTGGTAATGAAACCAATAACAAGGTTATAGAAAATCTGATTAAATATCAGAATGATACTATAACGGCTGACGCCTAGATATTTTGATATACATATTAACAGAATATCTAAAAAGTGAAGCAGGTATTTCTATTTACTAGCTTGATAAAAACATTTTTGTCCTTAAGCAGTCCTTAATATTCATATGATATTCATCTTTTACTAGACTGCGGTGTAAATTAAATCCTGCAACAAGCAGAATACGCCATTATAAAATCAGACATTTTATTGGGTCTTTAAAAACTTTCTAAACATATTCTAAAGGAGATAAGTAAATAGTAGATGGAATCGGGACAGCAAAGCTTGACACTGCGATGGCAGCAGGCAGAGAAAGAGAAGTGGCACCAGAACAAGGCGATATGCAGGAAATGGTTAATAAGCTTCAAGGCAAGGCTGGTGAATTAGTCGACTCTCTAAGACAAAATCCCATTAGCAATAATGGTGGACGGATAGTTAAAACATTAGCAGAAGGTGAAACTGATACTATAGCTACCACTTAGAAAAATTTTATTGTAAAAATTTTCCTGAAACAAAGAGACCCCGAGGAATCGGGGTCTCTTTGTTTCTAGGGAAACCCTACTCAACTGCGTTTTCATTATTGAGTCTCTATATTGGTGATAATAATTATTAAAATAAATATTTATTGTCAAAAATAGTTTCTAATAAACCTTGTAGTTATACGATGGTATTTTCATTAGAGTCTAGATTTCAACAAGGCGTAGGGTTAATAAAATCCCTAGGTGGGAAAATCGCTGGTGAAGCTAATCTCATAGATGCTGGTGAAGAAGGGGCAGATGCCTCGATTACAGCAAGAAGCCAGAACGCGATTCGCAAGGTGTTTAATCAAATAGCTTCAAATATCAGCCAGACTGAAGGTTTCAGTAAAAAATTTCGCAATATTAAAACTACTGCTCAGCGAAACATGAAAAGATCACGTAATGTGATTAGTGCAAGCTTACTGAGATACTATGAAGATTTTAAAAGTGAATTTAAAGAAGATCCTACATTTATCAGGATAGAAAACCTTCTTAAGAAAGGACATAGGCTGGTAGCTAATTCTGGAAAGCTAATTGCTATGCTGTTTTCTAGTGGGAATAAATTGGATTTACTCGTTTAAATTTTCAGTCCACTTTACAGGTTGTTATTCTCTGCGATAATGCTTGGAACAGGTCTATTGGTCACTACAGCATGGTATATATATTCTAGTAAAAGGAGATGAAGTATGAGTGGAGAAACTGTTTTGTTAAGTTATAGTATATTTGGAGTGCTAGCAGTAACTGCTTTTGCTATCTTCCTGATTAAATCCGAATATGAAGCCATGAAGGAAGACGACCAGGATTAACTCCCACGCTTTTATTTTCTTCCGATTTTAAACTTCTGAGGAATTTTGACCCCTTATATTTTAAGTTTTTAAATTTTAGAATATGACAGATGAAGAATAGAAATTTCTCACGTCAGCGTTCAGGTACCAATCCAGAGAATGGTTTAAACTATATGGATTCGATAATAATTTTATTTTCTTCGGCTCTTATGACGCCAACTGGGCAGATCATTTTAGAGTATTTAAAAGGCAGTACAATAAAATTTGAAATTACCAGAATCATTATATGCTTCACGTCAACCATAATCGGTGGATTTTTAGTTGGACTTGGGTTTATTATTAGGAAAGGAGAAATAAATGATGGAAATAAACGCTGATCTTGCATTTGCGATCTTAGCAACAACATTCCTAGGCATCACTTTTAGTGTCGCTTATTATATCTACAAAGATAGTAGGTCTAGATAAGTTTAAACCAAACCTTTTTACTAACCTAATATCTAGCCTCAGGTTTATTATTAAAGCTAGGAGTTAGCATGAGACTTAGTGAATATGAAATTCAAGTTATTAAAGATTCTGTTCATAGTGTCTTCAAGGATGCAAGATTTTTTCTCTTCGGCTCTAGGCTTGATATAAATAAAAAAGGTGGAGACATAGATTTAATAATTAAAACTAATGAAAAACCGAATTTTATCTCTAAAGCAAAGGTTCTTTCCGCTATTTACGCCAAATTAGGTGAGCGTAAGATAGACTTAATTTTTGATTATCCTGATCAGAATAATCATTTTTTAGATTTAGTAAAGTTAGATGCAGTGGAAATATGAGGGATAGAAGAGAATTATTAAAAAAGATTCTAGGAGAACTTGTGGAAAATTTGACACAGGCTGAAACGGTTCTTAAAAAAACCTTAGAAGATATTGATGAAAAAAAGCTTATTGGGAAGATAACGAATTCAGAAGTTCTAAGCTGGGAAGAAATGAATTTAATTGAAGCCTTTGCAGCACGTTTCGCAAGGTTAAGTGATATTTTCACACAGAAGTTTTTAAGAATTATTGATGAATTGGAATTAGTTTTTGATGGGTCAAATATAGATCGTTTAAATAGAGCAGAAAAAAGAGGTCTAATCGATTCGACTGAAACTTTTATGAGTATCAGAGAGTTACGCAATGATATCAGTCATGAATATAAATCAGCAGATGTTTTGGAAGTTTTTATTCATTGTTATAGAATGTCAGAACCTTTATTAAAAGCGACGAAAAAAGCTGTAGAGTACAGTTCAGTCTAAAGCTGTTCGTTCGGCAAGAGTGCCTTCAAATCCCCAATAAAATTATAATTCGTCATATCAAACTTTACTGGAGTTATGGAAATCTTGTTCTGAAGCAGAGCGTAACCATCAGTACCAGGTACTTCCTTGTCCTCGACTGGATCTCCAGCTAGCCAGTAGTAACTTCTACCACGCGGATCTACTCTTTCTTCGAAATTCTCTTTATAAGCACGGTTCCCAAGAACTGTCACTTCCACACCTTTATAATCCTCGCTAGGACCAGGCGGGAAATTAATATTTAAAAAAGTTCTCTCTGGCAGGATTTTAAAATCTTTTCTGCCTGAAAGAAAATCTCTAACCCACTTAGCCGCTGGCTCAAATTTCTTAGAGCTATAGCTATAAAGGCTGGTAGCGATAGCTGGATAGCCCATTAACATCGCTTCCATCGCAGCGGAGACAGTTCCAGAATATAAGACATCAACGCCGATATTAGGACCATGATTAATGCCAGAAACCACTAAATCAAATTCGACATCTTTAAAAACCTGTTTTAGAGCGATTTTTACACAATCTGCGGGAGTGCCAGTGGTAATAACGCCATCTTGGATATTCTGAATCCACGGAATACGCTTAGTGAGTGGGCTTACCATCAAGGGCTGGTTCAAGCTCATGGAATGCCCTGTGGCACTGCGTTCTCTATCTGGAGCACAGATATAAACCTCATGAACCTCACCTAGCACCGTTGCTAGCGTTCTTATACCTTCTGCGAAGATACTGTCATCATTTGCGATTAGAATTTTCACGTTACTGGTTATATTTTACCCTGAATGGGTGGATTTATAATCCCCTTGCTTAAGTAGAAATATGCGTGAATTATTTTTAGAGCTTAAGGTTTTTCTGTTAGTTGATTTGCAGCAATGTTGACAATGGTTTGAATTCTCTTTTCTATATTATTAATTTCGGCTAATTTCTCAGGATTCGTTCCCACTCTTTCTCTAGCGTCAGCTGCCTTTTTTTTGCTACTTTTGGAATATTCTTGCCAGAATAATTTTTCATTAGAGCTCATTGGAATTTGATTTTTTTTTGCTTGCTGATTTAAGGTTAGTAATTTTTCTAAAGCACCATCATCTCCGTTTATATATTCATTTACAAATTTCAATTTTGCTCCTTCAGCCGCTTTACTTGCACCAATTTTTTCAGCTGTTGGAGTCTGATTAACACTGTTATTGGCATTAAGATTTGATCTTTCCTGAGATTGTGCAATTGTAGTCATTTAGTATTTTATCCTTTAATTAGTACAAATTTGCGTGGAGAAAATTTTTGATAATAAGTTCTAAATGATTTTAACAATGCAGGAATTACCTAATACCAAACCACAAAAATAATTAGACAGCAGATGTGCCAAGAAGTAAGAAATGTGTCTAAATATAGATAGATGCACCGATACGAAGATTATGATTTTGAGTTTTTATACAACTCACATTCCGCACCCTCCAAATAAAAACCCCAAAAAGCTTTCAGTGAGTGGTTTTAAGGGCAGTTGGTGCGATTTCAAAATATTAAATTTCTGTTAGACAGTGGGTTTTAATACAGTAATACATATGGCAAATCCGTAAATACATGCTCTGATTAAGTAATGGAGCTAAAAGAGACGAAGGCATTAGAGCATAACGGATTAGTAAAATCAGTATGTGACGAATTAGGGATAAAGGAATTAGTAGATAATCT
>JBJTTW010000216.1:0-13033 GCA_046080385.1 bacterium | reverse complement strand
CTTATTATTAATAATTAAATCTAAAGACTCTGGTCTAGCAAGCCTAGTAATGGTCTCAGTGATAGTCTCTAAGGGGATTTGTGGATTAATCCTCTCTAGAGCAGCACTTAAAGTCTTTTTCAGAAGCACTTCAGTATAGCTATCACGCTCTGGATTAGCACTATCTGGAGCTATATCTATTTCGTGAATGACATCCCAGCCGAGAGATTGAAACCATGGTAAGCAGTATTTTTCTTCTAATTCTGTTTCGGTGATCATGGGTTATTGTTTTGGTGAATTGATTTTTTCAGCACATTATCGAAATCACTTTCTAATAGCTTATCTTGAAGAATGCGATATTTTTCAAATTCTTGCTCCGCTAATGCAAGCGCTACTTCATGAGTAAGTTTCCCTGCATGATTCAGAACCGCTTCTTCATTGAATTTCAGGAAGGCATCTAATTTCCGAACCCAATCTTTCATATACATCACAATACCCTTTCTAGCCTGATTTTCTGCATAATCAAGATACATAGTAACAATTCGATTCAGTGCAGATATTTCTTTTTCATCTAAATAATTTTTAGCAATAGCGATATCAGGCTTACGAATTTTCCCATCTGGTGCGTTTTTCCAAGTCTGAAGTCCCATATTTTCTTTCGTGCTATCTGCTCGTGAGTGAATAATCTCAGCCGCAGTCTGCCCTGTAATAGCCCAATGGAGCTTATTCTGGACAGTAGCGAAAAACTTTTTAGTAATATCATTATCAGCCTTATAATCAGCACTGCACTGTGAGTAGATATCAGTTATTTTCTGATAAAACCTTCTCTCACTGCTGCGTATGTCACGGATTCGCTCAAGCTGTTCTTCGAAATAATCTTTACCAAAAATATTTTGCGGATTTTTCAGGCGTTCATCATCCATGGTAAAGCCTTTAATGATGTACTCCTTTAAGCGTTCTGTAGCCCAAATACGAAATGCTGTCGCCTGAGAGCTGTTTACCCTATAGCCTACTGAGATAATCGCATCAAGGTTATAGTATTTCGTTTGCACATTCTGTATTTTCCCCTCAATCGCTCCATGGCGAGTGGTATGTTCCAAAATGGAACTAACCACTTCTTCCTTCAATTCTCCAGTATCAAAGATATTTTTAAGATGTTTAGTGATAGCTGGCCTTTGCACCCCAAATAAATCTGCTATCTTCTGCTGTGTCAGCCAGATAGTTTCATTAAATAGATACATCTCTACTTTAACTTTGCCACTTGGTGTAGTGTACAGTAGTATTTCGTTGAAGCCTTCTTGGGGAGTGGGGATTTTCTTTTTTGTCATTTATTTTCTCTCCATTTCTAGCGATTTTTTGATAACTCTGATTTATTTAATGTGAGCCTAGTTTATGGATTATCCTGTAATTTTTTTTTAATCTCATTATCAAAATCAGACTCAAACAGCTTATCTTGCACAATGCGATATTGTTCCCACTGAGTCTCTGCAAACTCCCTAGCTTCTTCGTGTGACACAGTTCCTTTGTTTTTTAAAATATTCCTATCGTCAAATTCCAAAAACCTATCAAGTCTTTTGCTCCAATCTTCCATTGTCATTGGTATTTTTCTTTTTGCCCTTTCTTCTGCGAGATCCAAAAAGGCATTGACAATCCTTCCAAGAGAGTCTAGTTCATCCTTTGTGAGATAATTTTTAGCAATACTGACATCTGATTTGAGAATTTTTCCATTTGGAGATTTTGCCCAATTTGTAAGCCCCATATGTTCTTTTTTGCTATCAGCTCTTTGCTTTATGAGCTCAGATGCTGTTTTCCCGTGAATAGCAAAATGGAGCTTGTTTTGTACTTTAGCAAAAAAATCTTTGGTCAGTTGATCCTCTTTGTTGTAATCAACACTGGTTGTATAAATATCAGTAATTTTTTGATAAAACTTCCTCTCGCTAAGTCTAATCTCACGAATCTCTTCAAGTAATCTTTCGTAATAATCTTCATTCAGATAGGTTCCATTCTCTAGTCTTTTACGATCAAGAACATATCCCTTAATAGCAAACTCTTTCAAAACTTTGGTAGCCCATTGGCGAAACTGTGTAGCTCTATAGCTATTCACTCTATAACCGACAGCAATAATTGCATCAAGATTATAGTGCTTAGTTCTATAGGTTTTCCCATCAGAAGCAGTTACCGAGAATTCCTCGGTAACTGAATTCTTATCTAACTCATGCTCTTTAAAAATATTTTTGAGATGTAAGGAAATATTATCAGTAGAACAATCAAAAAGCACTGCTATCATTTTTTGGCTGAGCCAAACAGTCTCATTTTCATAACGAACTTCTATACCATCAGCACGAGAATCTGCTGTGAACATCAAGAACTCAGCTGTAGAATTACGAATAGTGAGATTTGTGTTTTGCGATATTTTTTTAGTCATAGATTAAAATGGAACCTCCGTTAAATCCTCATCTAAAGAAGATTCTGTCTCAGTGCTAATTTCATCAAATTCAAGAAATTTATCTAATGATTTTGGGAATAAGTTTTCTGATATTTCTAGGTCTTGTAAAAGTTGCCAAATTTTCAAACTATTTTTATCATTATCGGGGTAATTGATGACTCTCTCAAGCTTAGAGATATTAAAATGAATCTGCTCAGCATTAATACTAAGCTCCCTTAGATTTTTATTAGTGGTGAACATACTTTGAATCGTTGTTTCTGTGCTTATTAACCCTTTATTACTCTTCTCTGCTTTAATCTGCTCCCACACACCTTCTTTCTTTAAATCATCAAAAGACTTATCTAAGTGTTTAATGAAATCTGTCTCAAAATCCCAGTCTGCGATAATAAAATAATCAAGCTTCAAATGCTTACATAATCGACTAATTGCATATGCTGTATGCTTTCCATGATGAGGAATAATAGCTATATTTTTAAAACTTAAATAAGTGTCTGCGTACCTTTCTTGATCTTCGATTGTATTATCATTTTTAATTAGTCCTAAAACCTTCTTCTTGATTGCATATTTGTAAACCATTAAATCATTTGGCCCTTCCACTAAAATAACTTTTTTACTAAATAAGATACAATTGAGATTTGGCTCAATCGTTTTAATAAAGCTATTGTAATCTTTGATTCCCTCTAATAGAGAGTGTTTTACAGAGTTATTATATTTTTTTACAGTTTGTTCTGTTTGATCATCAAACTCTAAACGTATTAGCCCCTCTGTATTAAAAATATCAACCATACGGCCTGAATGAGTCGTATAGATTACTTGGTGTCCTTTTTCTGCTAATTTACATAAAACCATTTTATAAAAATACTCTTGATGATTTTCATGTAAAAAGCTCTCTGGTTCTTCAAAGAGAAATAAACATTTATCATCATCTTCTTCTGCAATTGCCTGAATCACTGCCATAACAAACATTGCAATATACCCATCTCCAAAATGATCAATAGGAACTAGATTCTCTTGCCTGCCATTTAAGCCAATCTTAAAGATCATCTCATGGAAAATATCTTCATAATCAGGCAAACCAAAATCAATCTCACAATTATCCTGCCTTAGGTTATTTGAATAATTTTTTTTAATCGCTTGAACAAATTTATATAATTTAGAATTTTTAGATTCTTCTTCACCTTTCAAAGCTTGCTCAGAAGCTTCTTTGACAGCATTTTGAAAATCAGCTTGCCTTTCTTCAAGATATTTATCACTTAATAATTTTTTGATATGCTTCCCAAGGAATGAGCGGTAATTGCCCCAGCTAGATTTCTTTGTTGAAATTTCTTCTTTGATTTGATGAAAGTTGATGTAGAAGATTTGATAATGTTTATTCATCCCAAACTGTGATGGTTGTAATTTTGATCGCAATTCTCTATCTTCTATTAAACTGGTAATCTCATACTGACCACTAATGCTTTTTTCATTTTTATATTCTTTAGATTTTTTATCCCAGTACTGTTCACAAACAAAATTTGAACCGAATAAATCAATTTTTATTTGAATTTGATTTTCATTGCTGATGTTATGCAAATCCTTGATTTCAAAAGTTTGCTCCGAAATATATTTTTCACCAACACCATATAAAACACAATTCATGAGATTAGTTTTTCCAGCATTGTTATAACCGACTATTGCAACTGGAACCATTGCCTCTGTAAACTCAAATTTTTGAAGTTCTCCGAAAGAACGATAGTTTTTTATTTCAAGTGACTTAATTCTAATTTCGCTCATTTTATGAATCTAACTTCTCCTCTCATCAATCTTGGCAATAGCTGATCATGATTAAGAGCGAGAGATTGAATTTGCTCTGAATTATCTCTAATTTTTGTGAAAATTGGCTTGATTACTTTATCAAAATTTTGAATCAAAATGATCGGTGGTATATGCACCTCAAGTGATTCAAAACTAGAAATAGTGATGGCATCAAAGACCGCACCACTAGCAAATTGCTCAATACGATTGACGAGTTTTTTTGTAAACAAAAACAGAAAAAGATTGGAGATTCCCGCTCTTCCTGTAATAGCGTAACAAGATTGATTCATTGCCATATCCCGAGCAGCAAGAACGCATTTTCCTACCGTTCCACGTGCTGTAATAAAAATTGTGTTTTGTGAATAAAGACGACTATTACATCTTGATAATCCCATTTCTGTAATATTCTTCTCTGTATTTAAAACATAAGTCGAATCTCTGGCATCTTTTGGTGTGAAAAATGGAATTTCTCCATTCCAATATTCTTGAACCTCAGTTTTTGGCGTTCCCCCACTTAGAATCTCAGAGATATCTGTGAACTTTCCAACTCTCCACCCCAAAGGCACCTCTCCAAGCTCACTACCCTGAAACTCAGCAGGAAAAAGCTTAGCCACATCTTCAAGCTCTCTATATTTCTCTGGATAATCATTCTGGAATTTTTCTAATTCCTCATCTGTTTTAGAAGAAATGAATTTCATCACAGCTAAATTAGCCTCTTCCTCACCAGCCCCAGCTTCCAGAACAGCTTTCTTTACATGCACTGGATCAAAATCAATAAACCAACTTTTAAATAAAGCTTCAGCCATTTCTTCAAGAGTTTGATTTATTTGTTTATTAATTTCTATCTTATTATCAAGCGAGGAGAGGATTTCAGCAATTCGTTTTTGCTCGGGGAGGGGTGGGAGGGTGATATTAATTTCTTTAAAGCCATCTAAGTCAACTCTCTGCCTACCAGAGGTTCCTGTCATTAAAGATATAGCTTCTTTCCGTATTAAATCAGATATAGCCAAATAATAGATAAAACTTTGATTTGTTATGTGCTCCTTACTCCGAAGTACAATAAACTCCGTTGATCCAAAAGCAACATCAATATCACTATTTGCAACATACTGACTACATTTCCCATTTTCCAAGCATGGCGTAATCCTCGTCATTAAAACATCTCCATTCTGAAATTTAGCCCCACCGCCAGTAAAAACTTTACTTGTTCGAGCATAAACAAATTTTGTAAATGGTGCAATGCTTTGCATATCCACAAAAGGATATGACAGATTAGATTTAAGTGTAACCTTAGGATTAATTTGACAACAATCCTTTAATTGATACTCATTCCAATCCCACAAAACCCTCACCAACTGATCTTGAATAGCCTCTCTAAAACTCTCAGAAACAGAATTCAAATCCACGACATCGACTTTATACGGTAAATCACTTTCTTCAAAAGCATCTTCAAGATTAGATTTGATCTTTTTATCTAATTTCACCCCAAAACCATCTATAGCTAAATCTAAATCAGAGCTTTGTTTTGCAGTCCAATTAGCCCGAGAACCGAAAGCAAATATATAAGCACCCTCTTCTAGATTATCTTTTAAAATCTTATGAATAATTTCAGCATGATCTGGTCTTATATCTAGTGGTTTAGTTGCTAGCATCCCTCTCCTCTAAACGCTTATATAAATACTCAGCCTCTTTTAAAAAATCTGGTATAGCCTCAAAGACTTTACATGCAATATTTTCGTCATAAGCTTGATTAGCTTGGATTCTAGTCTCTCTATAATCTCCCCAAGCTTCTAAATCACTGAGTAGCAGACCTTTTTCAGTAGCCGTTCTAATTAACTGTCGAAAGCTCATCTCATCTATCTCATCTGAACTAGCTTCTGTTATTTCTAAATATCTTTTAATAAATTTATGTGAAAGCTCATAAGTAAATTCAAATCGCTGTATACAAGAATCTTTTACAAACTCACTAGGGTTTTTCTCATATTCATTCAGAGCATGATTTAAAGCATTTATAGCCTTTTTTAGTGAACTTAAATCTAGTTTCATTTTTTAAATTCTCCTTTTATAAACTGCTGAAGAATCTTCTCCCCTTCTTCAGTAAGCACATACTGCCCAGTCTTCGCTGCCCCCTCGAAAATTATAAAGCCTTTAGCCTTCAGCCCCTGAAGCTGCTTCTCTAAAGTCTTAGCAGGTATTTTTAAATACTCACTCAAATTCACAGCTCTAGGATAAAGTTTAAGAGAAATAGCTTGAAGTAAACTTCCTTCTTGAATATTTACTCCCCCATTTACATCCCCACTTACTCCCCCACCAATACCGCCATTTACTCCCCCAAGCTCTGAAGATCTACCACTTGATACTTGCTGAAGGATCTTCTCCCCTTCTTCAGTAAGCACATACTGCCCAGTCTTCGCTGCCCCCTCGAAAATTATAAAGCCTTTAGCCTTCAGCCCCTGAAGCTGCTTCTCTAAAGTCTTAGCAGGTATTTTCAAATACTCACTCAAATTCACAGCTCTAGGATAAAGTTTAAGAGAAATAGCTTGAAGTAAACTTTCTTCTTGAATATTTACTCCCCCATTTACATCCCCACTTACTCCCCCACCAATACCGCCATTTACTCCCCCAATCTCCACTGCTCGACTATTCGGCAAAGGAATAATAGTCTTAAATAAATCAGCTTCAATAAAATGTGGTTTCTGTCCATTTGCATAGAAAGGCAGATAGTAATTAGTTCTCACTATCCCAGAGCCTAATTCTTCCACTCTACCGATTTGCATAAAGAGTTTCGCTAGAAGAGGATTTTTTGGTCTGGGACTGTGATTCTTCAAGGTAATCTCTCCAGACTTAAAAGCCCGACTACGAATACCATTTTCTTCATAGAATGGGTCTGGCAGATGCTTTTTCACGAAATCCATCAAAAGCTCATAAGCCTCTATTAGATTAGACCTCACTTCCAGCCTATCATCGTATCTATCTAAATCCTGCACTCTGACTAAGGCATCTATTTTAAAATGTGGGACTATACTTTGAATGGTCTGATCTTTACCGAAAAGTAAAGCCGCTGCTAAAGTATAGCCTTCTAGACCCTGAGCTAGATCGAGCCTATAAAGCCCTAAGGCTTTTAATAATTCTTCATCTCCTAAATCTAGTAGAAAATGATTTTCATCCCTGTCTCTAAGCAGATTACGTACTTTAGAGAATAAATCGTTTTTAAAATGCTCGATTTTTAAATAAGGGTATATTTTATTTTCAGAAAAGCTATTAGTTTTTCTAGCGTAAAGATTAGCTATCTGCTCATGAGTTTTCAGCTGATAGTCACCGTCTTCAGCTCTATCATAAATTTTATTCTTATAACTGTGTACCTGAGAGCTACTCGGCACATCTACTAAAATAATTTTCTTCTTAGCTAGCTGAATTAGCTGAGGATAGAGTATAAAAGCTGGTTTTAATAATTCTGGATTATTAGAATTATCAGTGATAGATTTTTTTATTAAATCTAAAGCCTTTTCATCGACTCCAGTGATTTCACCATTATCATCTACACCTAGTAAGATCTTACCGCCATCTCTATTTAAAAATGCACAGACTGTCTCCCAGAAGCTTTTATTTAAGCTAGATTTAGCTTCTTTAAATTCTAAATCTATTCCCTCGCCTTTTTTTAGAAGACGCTGTATGGCTTTAGGATTATAGATCTCGGTGAGCATTTGGTTTATACCTTGTATAAGATATTTTACTAGTAACGTCTTGATTTACTTTTAAGAATCTGCTTTGTTAATCAGATACTTGATAGCATCAAACAAAGTTTTAAATGCCTCAAAGTCTTTCTGATCAAGGACTTCATTTATGCTTTCAGCAAATTTGTTTTTGTTTCCATTCTTTCCAGCAATTGTAAAAATATTACTTATTTTTGGTCCAGACTTACCTATCAGGGAATTATTCCCTAATATTTCATCCGAGAAATAATGTTCTATAGATAAGTAATCACTACGGCTATCCTCACATTCATAGTGGTCACGAAAATGTGGGATCGGGAGTAATATCGCATAAAATGCATTTTTAGGGTGTTCTTTGTAAATGAATGTTTCCTTGTCTGTAATTTTACAAACATCTTGTTTCCAGCCATCACCTTTGGTTTCTAACCCATTAAATTGGTTATTACCCTCAATGTCATTATCAAATATTCCAAGAACTTTACGCTCTGGAAGAACATTAGATAAATATCTCAAATGCTCATTGATCCATTTTACTCCACCTTCTCGCTTACTATGATCAGGATGCGAACCTGCATCATGAATTTCGAACGGCACCTCCTCACCGCTATAAAGCTTCTGCCAAGCAATTTCCAGAATTTTTCTATCCGTTTTACCTTCTGTAATCACTAAAGGCTTACTAGTTTTCTTAAAATTATCAATATCAAAAGCAGCTTGTATGAGTATTTCACTACCACAGCTTGCAAATGAAGGATTTTGAACCACTGCGATCTTTCCCGTATCGTCTTTCCGAAGAACTATAACTTTATCTGTTTGAGGATTAGCCTCATGGATTATAAATGGAGAGTGGGTCGCCATAAAGATTTGTGATATTTGCTTTTTATCAGCATTTACCAAGCCTTTATAAAAATTCAAGATTGTTTTCTGCCAGCGAGGGTGCATGCTAATCTCAGGCTCATCTATGAAACAAGCAAAAGTAGAATTAGTTTGCTTATCTATATCTCGGTATTTATAAAACTCTCGTAGAAAATACACTCCTTTAAAAACAATCTGTTTCTCTCCAGAACTAAGATTCTCTAATAAGATTTCAGAGTCTTTTAAATTCTTTGATGTAAAAATCACATCCCAAGACGAATAGCTTTCACGAACCTCTTTAAACTCTTTATTTAAATTCATTTCAGCAAAAGCTTCCATGAAAATATCTAATATTGGTGGATTATTCTCATAAAAAGCTTCTAAAGTGATATTTTTATCAGCTTCCTGTTTTAAGCGATTTCTAAGCTTTATGGCGTCTTGAATAGCTAAAGTTATAAATAATTCTTTAATATCTTGTGCATCAGAAGAATTAGAATAAAGATTTTTTTTGCTAGCTGATGGGAGACTATCGACTGCTCTAGTTTTAATATCAAAATCAGATTTTATAAAAAATGTTTTAAGACTTGTTAAAATAATCTCAATTTGCCAGTCCCGTAAATTCTGAGAGTTTAAAACTTGCTTATTAAATAAAATTTGACCATCTTTAAGAGCTATAGTACAGGCTTCTAGTGCCATTCTTCGATTCCGCTCATCCTCTGATAGGCTTGAGTCATTCGCAGCTCTCATTTGATCAGTGTTGAGTAATGGGTGAGTCTGATTATTTTTATATAAATCACATAATCCTATTTCAATGCTGTAGGAAGATGGTATCGTTTTTCCTGTTAATAATGTGCTTAGTAGACTCACAGAGCCTTTATCTGTAATTTTAGAGCTACTCTCTCCCAAAGCTTTAAAAAAATCATTTATCAAATTCAAAACAGTAGTTTTCCCACTACCATTCTCCCCAGCAAAAATAACGTTATCGGCGACTCTATCCCCAATAGTAAAATCCAATTCTAAATTCCCGAGTATCGGATGATCAGTCAGCTTCAAAGATTTTATCTTCATATTAGAAGCATACTATAACACCCCCATGCCCCACAGCCCCTAAACAGCCGCCGCCTCTTCCATCTCACCCCAGACTGGAAAAGGATCTTTAAACTCAAGCCAAGCCTTTTCACCCAAAGCGAGTTCATCTTCCGTTAGCAGAGCGGATTCCAGCTTATTTATAATCGCTTCTTTATCCATATCAATACCGATAATTACTAATTCTTGTCTTCTATCACCGAAAGGCTCTACCCATGAAGATTTAATTTCCTTTACAGTCTCTTCATCTTCTGGCCAGAAGCTTGCTGGCGCTCCCGCCCACCAATAACCAGCCATACGACTCTGACAGATAGCTCCAGCTTGTGACCAGAAACCCACCTTATCCATTCTGCTCGCTAACCAAAAATAACCTTTAGAGCGAATTACCCCAGGCCACTCTTCATCAAAGACTTTACGTAAACGCTGTGGGTGAAATGGTTTACGTGCGACATAAGTAAAATTAGTAATGCCATACTCATCTGCTTCTGATTTATCTTCTTCTTTCAGAGACTCCATCCACTCAGGATTCTCTTCTGCACTATTTATATCGAAAAGACCAGTATTTAAAACCTCTTTTAAAGGCACAGCAGCGTTCACAGCTTCGATTATCTTCGCATCCTCATTTAAAGCTTTGATCATTTTACGTAAATAAGCTTTATCCTCATCACTGATTAAATCTAATTTATTCAGGATTATCACATCTGCAAATTCAATCTGTGAGAGCAAAAGATCTACTATAGTACGAGCATCTTCACCATCACGTGCCATCTCTCTATCAGAGAGAAAATCAGTAGAGCCATAATCTTTCAGAAAATTAAATGAATCTACTACAGTTACCATAGTATCTAGCTTAGCGATATCAGATAGTGAACTTCCTTCTTCATCCTCGAAGCTAAAGGTCTCTGCGATAGGCATCGGCTCAGAAATTCCAGTAGATTCTATCACTAAATAATCGAAACGATTATCAGCAGCTAATTTCTTCACTTCTAGTAAAAGATCTTCTCTTAAAGTGCAGCAGATACAGCCATTTGACATTTCTACTAATTTTTCATCAGTCCTACTTAAAGTAGATTCACGATTAACTAAATCAGCATCTATATTCACTTCACTCATATCATTGACGATTAGAGCGACTCTTAATCCCTCTCGATTATTTAAGATATGGTTCAGTAGAGTGGTTTTACCAGCACCAAGAAAGCCAGATAGTACCGTTACGGGAAGCTTAGGAGTATCTACAAGAAGACTAGAACTTTGACTCATAATTATCTAAAGATAGCACTAAATGTAATAGTATTACAATAAAGATTTTAATACATTTTTAAATCAACTCCCCCTGTAAAAATTTAAAAACTTGCTCTGCCGTTCTGTAATCAGCGAAAGCCTTATAATACTGAATATTCGCTTCAGCCATGGCTCTCTGCCTTCTAATTACTAAAAATAAAGTACTGTCTCCTAATTTAAATTTTTCAGATTCGCCCTCGAAAAGCTGGTTCGCTAAGATTAAACTTTCTTTAGCAAATTTAGCTTTAGCTTTACTCTGTTCTAGCTCAGAGACAGCATTTTCAAGCTCAAGAATTACATTCTGCATTAATTCCCTGCTAGCTAGATTTAAAGACTGTAAACTCAATTCAGCTTGCCTCTTTAAACCTTGTCCAGTTCTAACTCTTAATGGAATAGATAGATTTACACCAGCCGCGGTAGTAGGTCCTATACTATCTTCACCAGTCTCTACACCTTGATTAATAAAGAGATCTAGCTCTGGCAGCATTTGGTTTTTCGCAAATTTACGTTCTAGAATAGCTATATCCTTAGATAAATTTATAGCTTTAAATTCTGGTCTCATTTTCAGAGCTTTTAATTTAGCCTGATTAATATTTTCTATAGCTAAATTATTAGCGACTACTTCATTAAGAACAGGGATCTGATCTTTAGCGAATAAACCCAATGGCTCACCTGTTTCTAGCCATAAATAATTAGCCAAAGCAAGAGATAGCTCCTGTGCTTTTCTCTCAGCTTTAGCTCTTTTAAAAAGTCTTTTTTGCAATTCAGTACTAACTTCTATATAAGCAAGCTGCGCAAGATTCCCATACTCCACCTGAGCTTTAACGAAATTACTCTGCTCTGTAATTAAATCCACTAGATGATTCTCCACCTCAAGGACCTTAAAACTAGCATACCATTTCCAATACAATGCACTAGCTTTCTGTAAAACATCTAACTGTTTACGATAGAGAGTTAAATCGGCTATCGCTTCATTTAGAATCGCAGTTTTTTCTTTAATACTTTTAGAGTTATAAATAGCATCTCTTAGAAGTGGTATCTGCGCTTCTATAAAATATTCACCACCAGAACCAGTTGGCGACAGAGGTGTCTTAATATCTCCTTCTGCAAATTTAGCTCCGGCTGATAACTTCGCTCCATAGCGAGTTAAAATATCTAAACTATTCGATGAAGTAAATGCCTCCTGTTCCTTACCCGGAGCTGATGAGCTGTTATAAATATTGTAAGAGTTTTTAGAATTTAACGAAGGATCAAAAGCTCCTTGAGTTTCTAAACGCTTAGCATTAGCTTGATTACGCTTAATTTCAGCTTGTAAAATCTGTGGATGATTCTCGCTGACGAGTTTTAAGAAATCCTGAAACTCAAGTTTATCCCAGATTATATTTTCACTATGAGGCTTGCGCGCAGCATCAGTGAATAAAAGTCCAGAATTATATAAATCAAAATTTTCTTGAAAATCTACTTCTTCAAGGAACTTAGCGTTAAGTTTTAATGGTGCCATGGGCTTTTTAGCAGAGACCGAAATGACACTCAATAAAATAAAAAAAAATAAAGCTTGATATTTAAGCATAAATTATACCATTCTGGAAAATTCTTTTGAGTCCAAGCAGTCCGAAACTAGGACTGCGCAAGGGACATATAAAAGTCTTTTTCAGATTAAAATGGTATTTTGGTATTAGATGATACTTTTTAATCTGCATTTTCCTTTCCTAGCCTAGCTTAGGAATTTTCCTCTTATATGTAGATTTAACTGGATTACTAATCATAGTCGGTGGGAAGCCATTT
The DNA here is from genome assembly GCA_046080385.1 of bacterium. GTDB lineage: Bacteria > Cyanobacteriota > Vampirovibrionia > LMEP-6097 > LMEP-6097 > LMEP-6097. The sequence goes on along the minus strand of JBJTTW010000216.1, from coordinate 97 downwards.
AAGATACGCCAGAATTCATACCAAACTGGTACTTCATCCAATATCACCCAACCAACCACATTAGAACCTGGTCTAAGAAAGCTATTATTAGGCCAAG
>JBJTTW010000215.1:0-2523 GCA_046080385.1 bacterium | reverse complement strand
ATACTCTGAAATCGTTTTTTACGTTCCTCCGGGGTGGGTGCGTGAGCTTAAAATGCTTTTAGTGAGAGCTTCCCCTAAACCTCTCTTCTCCGCCAGTTTTAAACTGTCTCACCTGTATTTTCAGATATTAGCCTTAAAGTCACTGTCCTAGCGTGCTTTTAGCTCTGCTTCGTGACTAGAGATTAGCGAAATTTTCTATTTTTTAGTATTTTCTTTAAATATGATAATGACTCGAAGTCTACCAAGCTCAAAAGCTTTTGCCTCTAGGCTATTTTGCTACGGTCCTACGTTGGTTTGAGAATATTGGTAAGCAGATTAACCCAATACCCCAAATAAGTATAAAATGAATAAAATGACAAGTACCCAACAACGTGCCGCATTGCAACGCCAGATCTGGCAAATCGCAAATGACGTGCGAGGTGCAGTGGATGGCTGGGATTTTAAGCAATACGTGCTTGGCACTCTTTTTTATCGCTTTATCAGTGAGAATTTCGCTCTCTATATCGAAGCTGGTGATGACAGCATAAATTATGCAGAGATGCCCGATACTATTATTAGTCCAGAGATTAAAGATGATGCCATAAAAACTAAAGGCTATTTTATTTATCCTAGCCAATTATTCGTCAATATCGCTAAGAATGCTAATGATAATGAAAGCTTGAATACAGACTTAGCTAAAATCTTCACTGCAATTGAATCCTCAGCAAATGGCTATCCCTCTGAAGCTGATATTAAAGGTTTGTTTGCTGATTTCGACACCACTAGTAATCGCCTCGGTAATACAGTTAAAGATAAAAATACCCGCCTAGCTGCCGTGCTTAAAGGCGTAGCTGGGTTAGAATTCAGTGATTTTCATGGTAGTGAGATTGATCTATTCGGTGATGCTTATGAATTTCTAATCTCTAACTATGCAGCAAATGCAGGTAAATCTGGTGGAGAGTTTTTCACGCCGCAGCATGTCTCTAAACTCATAGCAAAACTGGCTATGCATAAGCAAAGCAAGGTTAATAAAATTTATGATCCAGCCTGTGGCTCTGGCTCTTTATTACTGCAAGCTAAAAAACATTTTGATGAACACATCATTGAAGAAGGGTTTTTCGGTCAGGAAATTAATCACACAACTTATAACCTTGCGCGGATGAATATGTTTTTGCATAATATCAATTACGATAAGTTCAATATCAAGCTAGGTAACACTCTTACTGAGCCATACTTTGGCAGTGATAAACCATTTGATGCTATAGTCTCCAACCCTCCTTATTCTGTAAAATGGATAGGCTCTGATGATCCGACTTTGATTAATGATGATCGCTTCGCTCCCGCTGGGGTATTAGCTCCTAAATCTAAGGCAGACTTTGCTTTTGTATTACACGCACTTAGTTATCTCTCTGCTAAAGGGCGTGCTGCTATTGTCTGTTTCCCTGGTATTTTTTACCGTGGAGGCGCAGAACAGCAAATCAGGCAATATTTAGTGGACAATAACTATGTGGAAACTGTGATTTCCCTTGCAGCTAACCTGTTTTACGGTACTAGTATTGCCGTTACTATCTTGGTACTTGCTAAAAATAAAAAAGACGCTAGTGTGCAGTTTATTGATGCTAGTGGGCTATTTAAAAAAGAAACTAATAACAATGTACTCACAGACAGTGATGATGCAGAAAACCCAGGGCATATTCAGCAAATCATGCAGGTCTTTGATAGTAAAGAAAACATCGAATACTTCTCTAGATCAGTGTCTCAAGAAAAAATCGCTGCTAATGATTACAATCTTTCAGTGAGTAGCTACGTAGAAGCTAAAGATAACCGTGAGATTGTAGATATCGTGAAACTCAATTCTGGATTGAAAATTACGGTTGCTAAAATTGATCAATTGCGTAGCGATATCAATGATATAGTGGCTGAAATTGAGGGAGAAGCAGTTTGATATTTAAAAATGATAAATCCGTCTCACTGACACAAGCTCCAGAAGGTTATTCTGACTGGCTAACAGAGCTTAAACTGAAAATTCATAACGCACAGCAGCGTGCAACGCTGGCGGTGAACCGTGAATTAATTTTATTATACTGGCAGATCGGACGTGATATTTTAGCTAGGCAAGCAAAACAAGGCTGGGGAACCAAGGTTATAGAAAGGCTCGCTCATGATTTACGTAATTCATTCCCGAATATGAAAGGGTTTTCCCGCACTAATCTACTTTATATGCGTTCTTTCGCTGAGTCTTGGACTGATGAGCAAATTGTCCAACAGCTTGTTGGACAATTACCATGGGGGCATAATTTAGTTTTATTAGATAAGCTAAGTACACAGGAAGCACTGCGCTCTTATGTAGTAATTGAACTCAAAGCCGATAAATTCAAGCCCGAGCATTTAGGGCAGTTAGGGTTTTATATGACAGCTGTAGATAAACAGATAAAGTTAGAGCATGATGCTGCTACTATAGGCTTGCTGCTGTGTAAGAGCAAAGATAAAGTAGTTGCGGAATATGCACTGGGAGACAAAAGCCAGCCTATGGGCATAGCGGAA
>JBJTTW010000214.1:0-1985 GCA_046080385.1 bacterium | reverse complement strand
AGGTGCCGTTTATGTAGATAAAACTAGGCATATTTATGAATTACTGAAACCAGGTTTTGGGGCGTATTTTCTGAGTCGTCCACGCCGTTTCGGGAAGTCGCTTCTGGTATCGACTTTAGAAGCTATTTTTAAGAATAAAAGAGAGCTGTTTAAGGAACTCTGGATCTATGATTCGGAGTATGTTTGGGAAGAGTTTCCTGTAATTAAATTTGATATGTCTACTGTGGATAAGGATACGGCTGAGCATTTAAAAACTGGACTGGAACATGCAATTAGAGATAATGCTGGAAATTATGGAATTAATTTAGAAGAAGATACCCCTGCTTATATGTTTAAGAGTTTAATTTTAAAGCTTAAAGAAAAGTATCGCAGCCAAGTAGTAGTCTTAATCGATGAGTATGATTCAGCTATTATAAAGCACATCTCAAACCCAGTAATGGCAAGGAAAAATATCGAGATACTGCATGACTTTTATTCAATAGTGAAAGCTGAGGGTGCTAATCTTAGATTTGTCTTTCTGACTGGGGTGAGTAAGTTCGCTAAGACCTCTATATTCTCTGGTCTTAATAACTTAATTAATATTTCAATGCATGAGAAATACAGTCCTTTACTAGGTTTAACTCAGGAGGAGTTGGAAGTTTATTTTCCTGAATATATTAAAGCTGTGGCAGAGAAGCATTCACTAACAGAGAGGGAAGTACACGAGAAAATTAAATTCTGGTATAACGGCTATAGATTTTCGGAAGCAGAAGTTAAGGTTTATAATCCATTTTCAACCTTGTCACTTTTCGAAGCTAAAAAATTTACCAATTACTGGTTTGAGACTGGCACGCCAACTTTTTTAACTGAGCTAATTAAATTTCATGATCCAGATTTGCAGAAATTTGAGTCAGAGATTAGGCTTATGCAGAATAGTTTTAATAGCTATGAAGTAGATAATTTACCCCTATACCCGATACTCTATGATACTGGTTATTTAACTATTAAAAATTATTCTGTTAGGAATAATATTACGGCATATTCACTGATTTATCCTAATTTCGAGGTGAAAAGCTCATTGTTAGATAATCTTTTGGTTACCTATACAGACTCTAAAAAATCAGAGACCGCATCCAATATGGTTTTAGCTGTGGAAGATACTATTCTAGCGAATGATTTAGAGAAATTTTTCTCTTTACTTAAATCCTACTTCGCATCCATCCCCTATGATCTAATTCCCAAGAAGAATCTAGGCGAAAAATATTTTCAGTTAATATTTTATCTATTAATGCGTGTAAGCTCATTTAGAGTGAATACTGAGGATAGGACTAATCTTGGGCGTATAGACTTAGTCTTAGAGAGTGACACAAGTGTTTACCTTTTTGAGTTTAAGGTGAACTCTTCTGCTCAGGCGGCTTTGGAGCAAATTAAAGAAAAGAAGTATTATGAAAAATATTTAAATATCCAAGTGGCAGGAAATGGAGCTGGTGAGCAGTCCCATAAGGATAAAGCTGGAACCCAGAAAGCACAGCTAAAAGAAGTGCTAATTATTGGTGTAAATTTTTCTTTAGAAGAGAGGAATATTACGGATTGGGTGGAGGAGAGCATCAGGCTTTAAGTGAAACTGGTATCCTATGCTCAAAAAACAGTCTAAATGGGATCAAAATTATTCAAGTTATTTAAAAAATACTTGGCTTTTCAGCGGATTGCTTAAGGAAGCTATAAAGTATAATTAGGCTGATGGCTAGTAAGTTGAAAGATCTACCGATAGGTGTGCAGACCTTTAGGGAAATGATAGAGAGTAAATTTCTTTATGTAGACAAGACTAGGGAGATATATGATTTAGTGTCAAAGCCTAAGGCGGCTTACTTTCTCAGTCGCCCACGTCGTTTCGGGAAATCTCTTTTAGTCTCCACTCTAGAAGCTATATTTAAAAATGAAAGAGAGCTTTTTAAAGGCTTATGGTTAGACAGTTCTGATTATGAGTGGAGGGAGTACCCAGTTAT
>JBJTTW010000213.1:0-1045 GCA_046080385.1 bacterium | reverse complement strand
GTATTCACTCTAAAACTAGTTACGCGCATTAATAGATAAAAGATAAGCTGGAAGTACTTTTCATTTAAATCCTTTTTAGGGATTAGATCATAAGGAATAGAAGCGAAATAGGATTTTAGCAGGGAAAAAAACTTTTCTAAGTCATTTGCTAGAATAGCTTCCTGCACTGAAAACACTAAACTAGACGCAAATTCTGGCTTTCTAAGATCCGTATAACTTTTTAAAAGATTCTCTAAAAGCGAATTTTTAACCTCAAAATTAGGATAGCCTAATGAATAGTCTGTCATTAAATTTCTAACAGAAAAATCTTTAATAGTAAGATAGCCAGAATCATAGAGAATCGGCATTAAAGGTAATTTCTCGACATCATAACCCTCAAAGCTAGTCTGCATAAGTTTAATATGATTTTCAAAATCTTGAACATCATAATTATATTTTTTTATTAACTCAATAAGATAAGTCGGGGTCCCTGTTTCAAACCAATAATTCATAAATTCCTTCTTTTCAAACAAAAGTAAACAAGAAAAAGGATTATATACCTTTTCTCAGCTTTAGAAAATCTATAGCCGTTATACCAAAATTTAATTTCATTTAGTATCTCATCTACACTCAGGGAATGGCTTTCAGCAAGTTCAGAAATATATTCAGGAAAATAGCTCTCTAGCTCCTCCTGTGTGTAACCCAGTAAATTAGCATATTTATCACTCATGCTGATATTCAGTAAATTATTCAGCCCTGAAAATATCGAAGTTTTAGCGAATTTACTAATGCCTGTCAGAAAAACGAATCTCAGATTAGCATCTTCTGCTTTCATTATTTTATAAAAATCCTGAAGTACTTCCCTATTTTTACCAGCCATCTCTGGGTCATTAATATGCTTAATTATCGGATCATCGTATTCATCTATTGGGACTGTTGCCAATCCCAACAAGTAAATACCGACAAGTATTCAGATCAAGAGCCTTTTCGGGACTAGGTTTTAATGATAGGATATAAGAAGATATGTTTAGTAACGAGTCTCTTCAATTAGATTTCCATTCAAAGC
>JBJTTW010000212.1:0-31308 GCA_046080385.1 bacterium | reverse complement strand
TTAATCTCATTAAACTTGATGGCTCTAAATACAACCTCATCGGCAAAAGACAGGTCTCTGGATGGAATGATGACTTTAGAGAACAAATTATCTTTCAAAAATTTCCTAAAATCTCGTGATTTTTAGAATGAGACAGCCCTGTTAATGTATCTAATAACCTAAAATAATCTATATTCAGATGAGGTAGTAAGGTCTCTAACTTCCTCTCCTCTAAAGGTTTTTCTAACCATCGATTAAACTGCATTTGAGCATTTCTAAGTGTAATTTCTATACTACTAATTCCTTCTTCAGACAGGGCTTCATCATTAGCTTCTGTAATAAAAGCGATTTGGTTCTTTAAGTCACTAAGCTTATTATTTACTGGCGTAGCTGAAAGCATAAGGACTTTAGTCTTAACTCCAGCTTGAATGATATCTTCCATTAATCTTCTATAGCGAGTCTTACGATCTATACGAGAATCATTATTCCTAAAATTATGAGATTCGTCGATAACCACTAAATCGTAATTAGCCCAATTAATCATTTTAAGATCTATATCTCCAGAGAAGCCCTTTTCTCTACTTAAATCCGTATGATTTAAAACATCATAATTAAAGCGATCTCTGTCTAAAATATTGCGTTTATCATTGACCGTATAAATCAGCCAGTTATCTCTCAATTTTTTAGGACATAAAACTAAAACTCGGTCATTACGCAGTTCATAATATTTAATCACAGCTAAAGCCTCAAAAGTCTTTCCCAGACCTACACTATCTGCGATTATGCAACCGTTGTGCTGCTCTAATTTTTCAATCGCACCAATCACCGCATCTCTTTGAAATTTATAAAGCTTGTTCCAGACTAAAGTATCTTTAAAACCAGTCTTAGATTTAATTACAGCATCTTCATCCAATCCACTGACATAATCTTTAAAAATATTATAAAGAGTAATAAAGTAAATAGCCTCTGGGGTATTTTCTTTATAAATAGTTTGAATATTTTTTAATACCTCTTCTTTAACGTCTTCCACCAGTTTAGGATTATTCCATGTCTCATTAAACCACTCTAAAGCTTCTTTAGTAGCGGATTTATCATCAGTTAATAAGCTCATCTCTATTTTTTTAGAGTTAGAGAAACCCAACCCAGATGAAGTAAAATCCAGAGTGCCGGTTATAACAAACTCTGTATTTGGATTTTGAACATGTATGGTTCTTGCATTCGAGACATCTTCTCTTTTTAAAGACCGAAACTCAACTTTATTTTTAATCCACTCAGCACACTCTTTAGCTATCTGGGATTGAGTTAATTCATTCCTTAATTTAATTTCGTATTCAGTACCAGAGAGCTGTTTTTCTCTACTTAACTTATTTATATAAAATTCCCTTAACTCCTCTTTTTCTTCTGTGAAAGTCGGTTCTAAAAATAAAAACCTTAATCCTTTAATTTTGCCTAAAGCCTTTTTGAGCCTGTCATAAGCATAAATAGTAAAATATGCAGATGTAATGGAGAGCTTGGAATCCCGCTCTATATGTTCAAGCAGAGCATCGGATACTTTATTTTTTTTATTATCAAGGATTTTATTCATTCATCACTTCAAAGCCTCATCCACCGCAGCCATTGCATGCAAATAAGTCGTTTCATAAAGTGGTACCTCTGCCTCCCCATCCTTGACTAAGAGCGGAATCTCGGTACAGGCTAAAGCTATACCTTGAGCACCTTGCTTTACTAAATTCGTGATAACTCTTAAATACTCAGCCTTAGATTTTTCTGAAAAAACACCGCAGCAGAGTTCTTTATAGATAATTTCACTAATCAGGTCCCTGTCTGCTTTTTCAGGTATTATCACTTTGATCCCGTGTTTTTCCTCTAATCTTTTTTTATAAAAATCATGTTCCATAGTATAGACAGTGCCAAGTAGTCCTATCTTTTTGAAACCATCTTTCTTAACCTGTTTTGCGACTACATCTGCGATATGAATAATAGGGACAGAAACTCTGGACTCCATAGTTGGTACAGCCTTGTGCATTAAATTCGTGCAAATAAATATAGCATTAGCTCCCATCTGCTCCAATTCCAGAGCTGCTTCTGCCATCATTTCATAAAGCTCTTCCCATTTCCCAGCATGCTGTAAATCAGCGACTTCCTGAAAATTCAGACTATTCAGAATGAGCTTCGCAGAAGTTCTTGGACTAGTGCGTTTACGCACTTCCTCATTAATAATACGGTAGTACTCAATCGTAGACTCCCAGCTCAAACCACCTATTAATCCTATTTTATTCATGCTTATTATTAGACCCTCTCTGGCTAATAATATCGCTCTTACTTAGAAGAATGTAAGAGAAATTTATGACTTTTTATAAGGTACTTGTGGAATCAGATTTGGAATATCAAAAGCAGAAGTTCGAAAAGTAAAGTAAATATTAAGCAACTTGAGGAACTAAATCTGTGGAATGATTTGCTTGATGCCCTCTTGCAGAACCTTTTATTAAGAACATCTCACCAATTGGGTTTAACAAGCAAGCTGCTTGATGCATTACATGACTAATTTTTTCTTTAGTAAAAAAAGCACCATAATCTAAAGCACTACCGATTAGATAGATAATCCCAGCCTTCTGATTATCAGGGTTTTTATCATCTTTAGATAGAATGTAATCAGATAAAGCTCCACCACCATGTCTTAGACCAGCCGTAATGGCAACTAAAGGTTGCCTTAGTGGACCGAAAATCGGAAAATCTACTAAATTACTTAAAATAGCCCCTATCATCATAGTGGCAGTTAAAGGAATTAAAGCTTTAGTGTGATCAGGGGGAGAATTTGGTTTAAAGAATTTTAAAAAACTCTTGGGATCATTTTTAAATTCATTCCAGACTTCACCTAATGCGCGAGTATTTTCCTTCCAGCTTTCTCCGAAACTTTCATAAGTATCTTTACCCGTAAGGGGATTTACCGCGGCAGGAATTTGATCAAGAGAAGAAGGAATACCAGAGAGCCTTATAAGCCGATTAAAGCCAGATGGTAATTTAAAAGCTTGTGCTAAGCCAGTTATCAATAGCATTATATTCTTAGTCTCAAAGCCTTTCTGAATAAAACTAGCTCCAGCACTTACAGCTTGAGCTTTAGTTGCGTATAAACCGTACTTTTCTAACTTAGCTGATTTATTTTCTAATTCATTATTTTTTAAACCGAATAGTGACAGTATGAGAGAAGGTAGATTAATGGCAGCATTACTGTAAGTCATTATAGGCAAAACTTTATCCATAAAAGTCTCTTTATTAGAGGCTTCTGGGCTGATATGTAAATTCTTTTTTTCCTGAATGTTCAGTGGCTCTTCTATATTCTTCTGTAAACTGCGTTCTAGATGATTGATTTCTGTATCTATATTTACTTCTGGAGGCTGATGTATAAGTCCAATTTTTGTGTTTTCATCTTTTGGTGCGTGAAGATATGCAGACTCTAAAGCCTCGCGAGTAGCTAGGCTACTATTTTGAGAAATAGGGGGTGGATTTACTATCATCAATTAATGATGTATATATACTATTTGAAAAATATTACCATAGATCATACTTGAATCCTTAAGAAATTATAAGCTTCTTCATTTATTCAGCGAGGAATTAAACTACGATATTTTTCAAGTTCGATATTAAATCTATTTTTCCTTTTCTTAGACCAGAGAAGGAATCTTTCATCTTTTAGAGCTGCTTTAAGCCACACACTTGTTTTTAGCTCTATTTCGAAGCCATATTCGAGAGCAAAGCGAAAAGCTCTGTAGATCCTTGTTGGATCATCTATAAAACTATTAGAGTGAAAAGCTCTTATTAGACCCATTTTCATATCAGATAAAGCTGAGGAATGATCTATAAGCTCAGCGAAATTTAATGGACCAAGTGAAATTAACAGCGAATTAATGGTGAAATCACGCCGTGAAATATCTTCTTTAATATTTGAGCTTAGAGTTACTTGGGGAAAAGCAGCAGGCTCAGGATAAGATTCTGTCCTTGCACTTGCAAATTCAAGATCATAAATATCAAGACCAGAGATTTTTACTTTTACTGTTTGAAAAGGTTTAAATTCTTCAATAATAATAAGCGTTCGTTTAGTTAAAAGTTTAAACCTCTCTTTTATTGAACTTATCCAAGGTAGAGCAGCAGTATTAATGAGTAGATCAATATCATTACCTAGGGGTTCCGTAAGCATTTGCTTCTCTAGAGACCGCTGCACAACTCCATTTTCTGCGTTTTCGTCGTCCTCATGATCCTCATGTACACCCAGTACACTGCGGTCATTCGTCCTCCTCAGCCTTGAAACTGTACGTTGCGCAGCGGTCTCCTCGCAGCTTCCATTTTCTGCGTTTTCGTCGTCCTTGTGATGCAGAATTCGATAAACTAAATTACGTGGAACGCCACCGACTATAAATAACTCGAAGCCAGAATCATGGGCTAGCTTTCCTAGCATAGATAAGGAGCAAATTAAATCCTCTTGTAAATTTGTAAGCAGTCCCAAACTATTTACTAAGGCTCTTTTTATATTTCTCTACTTCCCACTGACGAATAGATAAATCCAATTTTTCAAAACTGCCTATGGCATCTTGGATACCTGCCTGTACTATAGTTACAAGCATGTCTTGGAAAAGGAAATAAGCTAAATTATATTCATTCTGTTCTGGTAAAACAGTAGTTAATACAGGATTTCCCTTCTCAATTAAGTAAGTCCTTAAAGGCTTAATATGATTCTTGATTAGAGAAGCGTGATTTGATTCATTCTCTAGGTCTTTAAGAATCTCTAAATTAATCTTAGGATTAACTGCTTCGTAAGCGGGTTTCGCAAAATAAATCTGCTCAAGAACTAAATTATTATTATCTTTAAAAAGTAATTCTAAATCAGAATGATGATTTACAGTTCCGATTCCTGCTATATGTACAGTGGAAACTATACCATTTTTATTTAGCGATTCGCCTTTAAGTTGGGCTCTGAATTTATTCATCGCTTCTAAAGAATCAGCGTAAACCATGCTGTAGCGATGAACATAGGCTAAATCAGAAAGCATAATATCGATTAAAGCAAGATTCGCTACTTTAGAGTCATTAAGTTCCTCTTGGTTTACGAAATCATTAAAACAGGCTTCAGCACCTTCTAGTAAAGCACTACTATCTAAACCAATTAATTCAGCAGTAAACATGCCCACTGGTGAAAACATTGAAAATCTACCGCCAATCTCAGGGTGGTTTTCTAAAACTGGCATATCTACATCAAATTTAGTCTTAATCTCTTTTTTAAACTCATGGAGAAAATTTTTCTTTCCTTCTCTCTCTGGCTCGGTGATTAATACTATAGATCTATAAAGATCTTTTAATTTCTCTGGTTTCTTGGCGATTTGGTAAGCGATGATACTATAAAGATTTCTTCTCACTTCATCAGTACCACCAGACTTAGAAATAATTACAAATAAGGTTTTTTCAATATCATCACCTAAGCTTTCTAGGCGAGCTTGCATTGAGCTGCTGTCTAAATTATTTTGGATAAATATTTTTAGTGCAGATTCATCAAGCTTCGTAAATTCACGCAGACCATTATTCAAAACCAAACTGTTAATTCCAGAACCGCCCATTCCCACTATGACTAAGTTTTCATAAGCTTGTCCTTTTAGCTTACTTGCTAAAGGTTTAGTTTTAAGATCATTTAAATTTTTTAAGTAGTCAAAATTTAACCATTGAAAATATTCCAGCTTGGGAGCCTCAGCTTTAGCCTGAGCTAAAAGAATTCTATGTAACTCTTGAAATTTAGCTTGGTACTTGTTTCTGTAAGTAGAAATTCGATCTTTAAAAACTGTTTCGATTCCATCAATTAAGGTAACTGGTTTCGAACTTTTAAAGGACTCTAGGTTTTGATCTATCAGTTGCATGACTGATTATAATTGTAGATAATTTCAGCGAAATACTACAAATAAATTAGTGACTATTTATCTAAGTGGGGTTTATATAACTTAGACAACCACCCCCCTTGGTTAGGCAGCAATTCTGAAGTTCGGAGTTGCTGTCACTTTTTTTAAGCCCAAATATTTCCATCATCAAAAAAAAAATTTTCACCTTAATTCTCCCTTAATTAAGCTAGTGCAAATTGCGGTCATGAAAAATTTTCCAGTAGAGTACGTAGTTGAAGAAATCGTGACAAGGGTTAACCAAAAAAGACTGAAACCATTATCCGAAGAGGAGTGCATCTCTATTAAAGATAAAATCGCAGCTTGGTCAAATCGTTATTCAAGAGATAATCACTTATCAGAATCAGAATTTGTTACTGGCTGGGAACTAGATAATGTACCGGAGCTCGCCGATATAGACCTTAAATATGATGTTAGAAAAGCGTTATGGTTCATTAATCCACGAGAAAAATTAAGCAGGGATTTAGGAAGGTTTTTTCAGAAAAATAAATTCGGTGATTCTTTGCAAGAATTTAGAAAAGAAGAGATCTACGATTTAATCAGGAACGATTTATATTTGCCTGATGATACCAAAATATCTCTATTACCATCATCTACAGCATCTGCCTTAGATGAAAATGGTAATTTAACAGTTTGTTTGGGTGCTAATCAGCAAAAGTTTTTAGTGCATTTCAATGAGGAACATCAGTCATTTGATCAAGTATTTAAATCTCCTCATTATAATGATGAGCCTTTAAATTCAAATAAAATTCTACAGATCTTTTCAGATTTTGATCACACTATTAGATCTTTGCGTAGTACAGCACTAGCTTTTGGTATTACCGAGAAATTTCAGAAGAACTTGAGCGTAGGTGAAAAGATCGATCTAGAACCATCTTTGACAGAAGAAGGTTATTTGCTGATGGCGACTTATAGCACTAATAATGCCTTCTCTTTACACTTCACGAAAATAAATAGCGATGGAAGCACCGATTGGCAGAGTATCACAGCTAGTAGATACGGGGATAAGTCTATTGAGACTAGAGATTTGAGATTAGAAAAAAACGGACAGTATTATTTCAGAGGCTATCCAATAGTTTCTCTTAAAGAATCTACTGAAATTATGGCACTGCTCACAAACGAACAAGTTCAAAGCTGAGGACGACGAAAACGCAGAAATTGGAGTTCGGCAACAGTGCTATTATAGACTAAGTCTGAGCTACAGTAACTATATTAAGTTTTTTAATTCCAAGTCCAGAAGCTGCATCTAATGCACCCACTAAGTATTTTTGCTTGGTCTCAGCGTCTGCCACAATGTTTAATGGTGCTTCCGTGTAGCTCGTATCTTGTCTTATAAGATTTAATTCAGCTGTTACCATTTCATTAACTTTTTCTGGAGCTATGGGGTCTGGACTGAGTTTCTTGCCATTAATCGCGATCAAACCATCTGCTGATATTTCTAGATTAATAACTTTTCCTTTTGTATCTGAACTAGCACCATTCTTCGCTTGAGGCGGCTGAATGGGCAGAGAAGTCTCATTAATCATAGGTGCGATAACAACCATGATTAAGAATAATATTAAAAATACGTCAGTAAGAGGAGTTATATTGATTTCAGAAAAATCACTACCACCACTACCACCTGAAATGCCCATAGATTTAATCTCCTATTTTAAAAAGTCTGGATATGATGAATCATCAATATCATCATCATATTGATTTTTAGAATAACTACTAGTTTTAGATCCACTAGCTAAGGCAGTTTCAAAGAAGTTAACTTCCATAAAGCTCATAAATAAAAGTTTTAAAAGCAGAAAATCATCTTCATATCTTTTAACAATATTATTGAAAATATTATTAAAGACTACCGCCACAATAGCAATTGCAAGACCGTAACCCGTCGCAATTAAAGCGTTAGAGATTTCACCAACCATTTCAAGTGAACCACCACCACCACCTAAACTCATTCTCCATAAGGCTTTAATAACCCCAGAAACTGTTCCAAAAAGACCGAGGAAAGGAGCAATAGCACCTACTGTACCGAGAACGGGAAGGTACTGTTGTAATTTTCTGGTCACAATATTTACAGTAATATCATAGGCCTTACTGAAATCCTCTTTTTGAACAGCAAGTAAGCGTATTCCTTCTTCTGCGACTTCTCCAGTTATACTCCTTGACTGTGTGGCAATACTGCGGGCACCTTCTAAGTCATTTTTTTCTAATTGTGCTTGAAGATTATTTAATAAAAAAGCTATATCACAGCTATTACGATTATAAAAAAAAGCTCTTTCTATCATTACCGCAAAAACCAGTATAGAAGCAAAGGTTATGGGGATAGAGGAAATCATATCTGCCTGAAAATAATCCCAGAAAGATTGTAAAAAATTAAACTGTGCTTCTCCACTATCTTGGGTCAGACCAGCAGCTTCAGCAAGGCCTAAGCCCGCAGATTCTTGTGCATTAACTCTATTGATCAACATATTTCTTAACTCCATTTTACCTAGTATCGTGACTTTTTGAATACGTTATAATCAAAAGTAAACTCGATATCTATAGAAGGTGCAGAACCAGCTGGTAATGGTGGGAACGCAGCCGCATTACGAACCGCACTAAGAGCAGCTTCATTAGCCAGTGTATCACCATTAGTCTGCATTAACCTTAAATTAGATAAAGAGCCATCTCTGTTGATAACAAAATGAACAACTATTCTTTTTGATTCAGAACCACGTGGTGGTTTCCAACGCTGTTTAATCATTTCCTGAATTCTTGCCATGTAAGGACCAAAAGCTATATCTGGAATAGAAGCTGTACTTGGAGGTCTGTCACCATAAGGATTTTTATTAGGATTACCTAAGCCATCATTTCCAGAGCTTACGTCAATATTATCTGGGGCTTTAATGTTACCAATTCTATCAATTAAATCTTGACCACCAGAACCACCTGGTCCAGCTATCTGACTGGCGTCTTTTGGGGCACCAACACTAGAACCAGCTCCAGAGGCACGTCCACCGCCGACACCACCACCAGAGCCACGCGAGGAACCATAGTTCTTAGGACTAGGCAATCCATCAGAACCTCCTCCAGAAAAGCTTCCCGAGGATTTAGCCATATTGGGCTTAAAGTCTGATCCGGATCCAGTAGGTAAAGAAGGGCTAGGAATTTTAGAAATAGCTCTTTCTGCAAGGGCATTAGAGGTTGTATCGGTTTTAATATCTTTAGGTACTAGTTGATTATCACTATTTTGAGAGCGAGCTTTAGGAGCTGGAGTAGGAGGCTGCTTAGAATCATTATTAGCTGAACCACCAGAAAGTCCTTTGGGCTTAGGTGTAGGACTAGGTTTTGGTGGCGCAGCTTGAGGTTTCGGTTTATTTGGATCTCCAGCCTGTATTAATTTCTTAGGTTCCTGTGGTTTGCCTGGACTTTTATTTACAGGCTTTATAGGCTTATTTGGATCATTCTTTCCCTGATCTATGGAAGGTCTTTCAGATTTTTTTGGTGTCGTTGGTGGTGGTTTCTGTTTAGTTGGCTCTTGTGTAGTAATGAATTCTATAGTATTAACTTTTACTTTAGGCTTAGGCGTATAAGCCAAAAATATAGTTACGAACAGAATTAATAAAAACAATAAATGCAAGGCGTAAGACACTGCATAAGACTCTTTAAAATGATTTTTAGAGCGACCTTTTTTATCTTTAACGGAATCATTTACAGCGTAAAGAATAAAAGCAGTGTTACTTGCGATAACCAGAATGCTTACAGGACTTGGAAGCTTAAATCCTTGAACGAAATTATAAGAAAGCTTCAAATCCATAAAACCGATACGGTCTAATATTCCACTAATCTGATCTAGACTTTCTGGACTGAGTTGACTTACAAGAATAGTAAAGCCAATAACAGAAAGACTTACAACTGATGTAATCGCATAAAGATAAATTTTATTAGATAGCAGATGCGGCAAACCCGTTTCAGTGACAGTATCTACCGAATCAATCTCGCTAATTATATCTTCAATAAGCTTAGGCGGCGATAACTTGGTCATCTATGTATGTTTTAGCAGCCTTTTCTGCAAGAGTACGAATGTCTAGTATATACTTCTGTCTCTCATCTTTACTTATAGCGCTTCTTGCGTCAAGTAAATTAAATGTGTGTGAGCATTTAAGTACATAATCGTAAGCTGGTATAGCAAGTTTTCTGTCTAAACAAGTCTCTGCTTCTGATTTATAAATTTCATAAAGTGAGAAAAGGTTTTTAACATTAGAAACTTCAAAATTATAAGTGCTCTGCTCGACTTCGTTGCGATGATAAATATCACCGTAAAGAATTTTATTACCATTATCTTCAAGCCAAACCAAGTCAAATACAGAGTCTACACCTTGAATATACATAGCCAGCCTTTCAATACCGTAAGTAAGCTCTACTGCTACTGGCTTTACTTCTATGCCACCAGCCTGCTGAAAATAAGTAAACTGCGTCACTTCCATACCATTTAGCCAGACTTCCCAGCCACAGCCCCAAGCTCCAAGGGTAGGACTTTCCCAGTTATCTTCTACAAAACGAATATCATTTTCAATAGGATTGATACCAAGCGCCTTTAAACTCTCGAGGTAAAGATCTTGAGTGCATTTAGGATTGGGTTGAAGAATGACTTGGTACTGAAAATAATGCTGCAATCTATTAGGATTTTCACCATACCTGCCATCTGTAGGTCTTCTACATGGTTCTATACAAGCCATTTTCCAAGGTTTATTATCTAGGACTCTTAAGAAAGTAGCTGGATTCATCGTACTAGCACCTTTCTCTGTATCATACGGTTGCATGATGATACAGCCCTGATCAGACCAGAATTTATTTAATCTAAAAAGAATTTCTTGGAACGACAAGTTCATGGGCTCTTTATGATTCTAACTTATTTAAGACTTTTTAAATTTATCAGCTAATTCTTTTTTAAGTTCTTTAAACTCTTGAATTAATTTAGGTAATCTTGCAAAAGCTTTCTGCCTACTCATATACTCACCGTAAGGTATAGCTGGTATCCCCATTACTGGCAGGTAAGGATCTAAATCACCGTGAACACCACTCATGGCTCCCACTACTACATCATTACCAACTTTAATGCCATCAGCAAGGCCACAAGCTCCAGCTACTACGACTCTATCCGAGATTTCTGTACTGCCTGCTATGCCTACTTGAGATACTATTAGGCAGTCTTTACCGATATATACATTGTGTGCAATCTGACATTGATTATCTATCTTAGTACCCTCACCAATAAAAGTCTCTCCAATAGTACCTCTATCAATCGTAGTACAAGCACCTATTTCTACATCATTGTCAATGACAAGACCACCAATAGATTCAATCTTTTCTTGGATTTGCCTGCCCATGTTGAAATTAAAATCTCTACTTTGAAGTTTTTCAACGTTGCTTGGCTCTGCTGTAACAAAGCTATAGCCATCAGAACCTAAAACACTGTTCGCATGAATGATTACACGATTCGCAATTTTAGTATTTTCGTAAATAACTACACCTGGATAAATTACACAATCTTCTCCAATAGAAACATTATTTGCGATGCTTACCCTGTCGTGAATTAAAGTGTTCTTGCCGACAGAAACCTTCTCCCCTATTGAAGAAAAAGCACCAACACTAACCCCTTTAGCTAATTGAGCTGATTTTGCGACCTGAGATAATTCGCTAATTTCAGCTTTATCTTTAAGAGATCTTGTATCAAAAAGCTTAATAACTTGCTGAAGGCTAAATCTTGGTCTTGCTGTAAGGATAAAGTTTTTATGTTCATTTTCTTCTATATATTTTTTACAGGTTTCATCTAATACAAGAGATTCTGAAATTAAAAGATTATCAGCTTTGCTTTCTTTCATCATCTTTAAAGCTTGGCTAGGCACATCAGAGAATATTAAAGCAAGTTCAGAGGGCATGGCAATTGTTGGGTGTTTCGCTAAGGCACTAACAACTGCATCTAAGTCACCGACTAGTTCCCCCTTACATTTTTCTGCGATATGAGTAATTTTAATAGGCATGTAATTTTATTTTAAAGCCTCAAGTTGCTTTAGAAAAGAGTCTGTAATATCAGCACCTTCTTCTAGCGTGCACGCTCTATTTAAAATTAAATCATATTTTTCAGATTTAGCGAATTTATCTAGAGTCATGGCCATTCTAGTATTCATAGTTAGATTATAATTTTTCTTTTTTTCTTCAAGCTCCAAGAATGCTTTATCTACAGAGGCTTGAATTTCCTGTTTCTTCTTGTTAAAGTCTAATTCTGCTTTATTATCCTTTGAATCCAATTCAGCTGTTAATTTATCTAACTCTTGATTAGCGGTTATTAGAAGCTTTTTTAGAGCTATTTCTTTAATTTCTATATCCTCGGACGCTT
Source organism: bacterium (assembly GCA_046080385.1). Taxonomy (GTDB): domain Bacteria; phylum Cyanobacteriota; class Vampirovibrionia; order LMEP-6097; family LMEP-6097; genus LMEP-6097. The sequence goes on along the minus strand of JBJTTW010000212.1, from coordinate 19,023 downwards.
GATTTATATAGGAATATTCAGAAAATATTCTTTCCATATCCACTACTGCAAACTTAAGTAATTTTCTTGAAGATTCCGCAGCTGAAATTACAGAATGTGAAAAAAATAAAATAAAAAAAGCGCAAAGGCTGAAAAAATTACGATTAAAAATCATGGTTTCTGTGTCTCTAACTCTTTCAGAACTTCAGCTGTTATGTCAGTTCCACCGCTTAAAACAGCATCTTTTAAAAGTACTAATTCTATTTTATTTTTTTTTCTAATCTTTTCGATAGCAGCTTTTACGTTAGTCTCTACTTCTTTACTTTTAGCAGCAGAATCGGATTCTAATTTTTTAGCGCTTGGCTCTAATTCAGTTCTTATCTGTTCGGTTAAAAGCTGAATCTCGGTCTCTGTTTTATTAGCCTTGCGAGCAGCTTCTAACTGAGATCTTTTTTCTTGAAATTTTTTATTTAAAGCAGCTTCTTCTTTAGCTATCTCTGCTAGAACAGCTTTCGCTCTAGAATATTTTTCTAAAATTTCTTTACTATCTACGATACCTATTAAAATACTTTTTTCCTCTGCACTAACCGTAAGGCAAGCAGAGCAAGATAATGCGCATAATACTAGGACTAATTGAAGTCTGGACTTTAACATTAGCTATTATTATAGCCAAAGAATTGTTAAAATGTTCTTAGTGAGACCTTTAAAAACTATTTTAGTAGCTATACTGGCTTCCTTTACTCTAGTTTCCTGTTCTGGACCTAATAAGGGAGATCTGCTTGGCTCTAATGCTCAAGTAACTATTTATTACACTAAAGCTAGTGATGATTTGGGCGTAGTGCTGATTCCAGTACTTAGAGCAATTGATAAAAAGTCTGGAGCTTATGAAACTGCACTGAAGGAATTATTCCTAGGACCTACTTTAGATGAGAGGGAAAGATTAAAACTAAATACTGAAATTCCAGAAGGAGTGAGGTTAATCAAGATTAAAGAAACTCCTAATCAAGTGGAGATTGACATTAGTAGTCAATTTATGAAGGGTGGTGGCTCTGAAACTATGCAGGTGAGATTTAGGCAGCTTAGGGAAACGGCTCTTAATTTAGCTAAAGGTAGACCTGTTTATCTTTATATAGACGGAGTTAAAGCTACTACCATTGGTGGAGAAGGCTTAGAAGTTCCTCAGCCATTGGGTTCTAGTTTACAGTAATACTTTAAAGTCTTAGATTAAAGTGATATCTTACATAGTAAAAATTTGATAATTAAAGATTTAGCAGCTTTAGAAAAATTTTCACAAAACTTCGCAAAGTTTTTAAAATCATCTCTGGGACAGGGTGAAAACGCAGAAATTGGAGTTTCGCCACACTTAGATGGGCGTGTAGCCAAACGAACAAGTTCAAGGCTGAGGAGGACGAATGACCGCAGTGCACTAGGTGTGCATGAGGATCATGAGGACGACGAAAACGCAGAAATTGGAGTTTCGCCACACGCCCAAGATATATTTCTGTTATTTAGGGGAGGCCTAGCTACTGGAAAGACGACTACTATTTCTATGCTTATAAAAGCATTAGGCGTAAATAGTGAAAGTTCTAGCCCAAGCTTTATGGGAATGCATGAATATTCTTTTCCGTTGCAGATCAAAGACTCAATAGGCTCTGTTAGTCAGTCTTCTAAGAATATACAACTTTATCATTTAGATCTATATCAGAGGAATATTGACTTAGATTCAGTTTTAGAGCTAATGGATTCAGATTCATCGCAGATATGGATGATAGAGTGGTCGGAGAAATTAGATCAGGAAATATTAGATTACCTGTATCTGAAACATGCTTATATAAAGACTTTTGATATAGAATTAAAAATCCTTGAAGATGATGCGAGAAATTTAAGCATCAGAGAGACTTTCACAGAATTTCGTGATTCTAATGAAAAAGAGATCGACGAAAATATAGAAAAAGAAGTCCTGAAGTGGTCTCGGCAGGAATTAAATTAATAGTGGATATAGAGACCCTGAATTTAAAACTGAAAGACTATGATGATAAAATCATGGCAGAGTTAGAGCCGATTCTAGAGGAAATGGCGAAAAAATCTAAGGCATTAGCTTCTAATTTAAAATCTTGTTTTACAGATATAGCTCAAAGCGATAGATATCTTAGAGCTTTTAATGGTGAGCCTGTCGGTATTCAAGAAAAAGATTTTACGGAGGAAGAGTTTAATATCTTTCGTAAATACGTTCGTTTACTGCGTTCCTGCACGATAATGTGTGGCAATGATTTATCTGCTAGCTATAAAAAACTTTTTATTGATTTCTTTATGGGCGAGAGATTAACCAAGGCTAAGCTGTTATAATCCTTACATATGTATCAGTATCTTAAAGGCACCTTAGTAGAAAAAGACTTAATTCATAAGACTTTAGTTGTTGAGCAGGGTGGCATCGCTTATTTAATTCACACTAATTTACGCACTATGAATCATTTAGAGGTAAATTCTAATGTCAAAGTTTTTTTAAAAGCCATTATTAAAGAAGAAGAGATTAAACTATTTGGCTTTGCGGATAAAGCGAATAAAGAGATGTATGAACATTTACAATCCGTTTCTGGAGTGGGTCCTAAATCTGCTATGAATATTTTAGATTCGCTGGATATTCAGGATATTATTTCTGCTGTTCTTAATGATAAGCCTAAGCTATTAAGTGCAGCTCAGGGGATAGGCTTAAAAACAGCTCAGCGAATAGTTCTTGAATTAAACACTAAGCTACATAAATTTAATGTTCATCATCAGGTTCATGCTCAAGCAGAGGAAGGTGCTTATCAGTGTGCAGATGAAGTTACAGGCATACTTGTGAATCTAGGTTTCAGTGAGATAGAGGCTTATAATAAAATTAGATCAGCTAAAGCTTCTGGTGTAGAAGACTCTAGTGAGCTTCTTGTTAGGTTTTGTTTGCAGAGTAGTTAAAATATCATTTAGCCAAAGTGAAGATAACGAGTGTTCCTTGATGCTTTTCTTGTAGATTCATGCCAAGATCTTTAGCGATATTTTTTAATTTCTGCTTCCTATCATTATTCCAGACTTGATCTTGATCGACTATTAAAATTTTTCCTTTAGATTTAAGTATCTCACTTGCTTGTATAATCGCATATTCCCAGTCTTTACCACGAACTGAAAGACTAAAAGTAACAAGATCCGCTCCACCAGAGGAGTTGATTTTCTTTAAAGTCTCTGAACTAAGCTCTGCCGCGTTATCACTAATCGAAGATACTTGATGATTAGAGTCCCCTAGTTTTAAATCTTTTTTTACACTCACATGATCTATATCATAGATATTAAGCTCATTTATTTGACATCTTTCTTTTAACCAATCCTGCAAGCTGGTGCCTGCCTCTTTTGTAGGAGCTTTCAGGGACCTTTCTTGAAGTAAATCCCTGCCACATCCCATATTAACTATGGTGGCAGACTCTTGAGAGTTTTCTGAGCTATTTTTTAAGTAATAAGAAGGGCGACGCATTATTTCCCAAATCAGTTTATCCATGGGTCTAACCTTGTCACCATGTAGCTTATCTAGGTCATCATGATAAGCATGCCAAAATTTAATCCCTTCTTCACCTTGCATGGCGAATAATTCATGAGTTTTTTGTGAGTTTTCCCATTTAAGAACTCTGTGATATTTGAAAAAATTTGGATATTTAGATGAAGTTCCATCAGAGTCAGGTATAGATTCTTCTGACCTTAACTGAATCGGTTCAGGTAAAGGTTTAGCTGTATCAATATCTTTAAGTGCTTTATCAATTAAATCAGCTGGTTTTAATGCTTCTATTCTCCTCTGAATAAAATTCATTAAACTTTTTTCACTTGGAAGTATCCCCTCCAAAGAAGCGCCATTTAAAAAAGCATTAGCGATTCTTTGTCTCTTTTCAATAATATTCATTTTCATTAAATCATAGTCTGGCAAATAGGTTCCATCATCTAACTGTATCCGTGCAGATGGAATAATAACTTCTACAGGCTCAGATTGACCTTTACGAGCGAGCCTTCCTATTACCTGATCTAAAGCAGTAGTCCAAGGGAGAGAAGCAATAATCATTCGACTGCAAACATTTTGTAATCCATCGATCCCATACATTGAGGTTGGTGACATAATTAAGACCTTTTTATTTGGATTATTTTTAAATTCTTCCAGTCCTTCTTTGCTTTTACCAGTTAAAATTGCGATTTGATCCTCTTTAAATTTATCTTTCAGAGTGCCTTTTAATTCATCAATAATATTGTAATTTTGCTGATTTTGATCATCTAAATAATTGGTGTAGATGATAGTTTTCTTATCAGCATTGCAATGATTTCCTATAACTTGAGCTTTAGCTCTTACTAAAGCAGCTTCTATTTGAGAGGGATATTTAGAGTTTAGTATTCTATTTAAGATATCTTGTCGAGTGGCATCTTTATTCGGCTCTTCATCTATATTAAAAGTGGCAGTTAAATTTTCTTCACGATTTGCACCAAAGCCCAATCTGAAAGTGATTGGAAATTTATTGTGAGTTTGATTTCCAGGTAATGTACTTGGAATGATCTCCTCTCTAATTCGACTTATTTTAGTATTAAGAGATTCTTGGACAACATTAACCCCGCTTCCAGTAACTGTCTTCCAAGTATTTTTAGCATCATCAATAGAAGCCAATACTGGAGTTGCTGTCATTGAAAGGGTTCTAAATGGAGTTTTATTCGTCTCATTATGCTGATTTCTTAAATTTGAAATTAATTCTCTAGTATTAATCGCTGTCTTGGATTCAGGATTCTTTAAATAATGAGATTCATCGGCGACGACAAAGTCTATAGGCAGAGAAGATATTTTTTTTACAAGTTCTGGAGAGTAATCTTGTGAAAGCTTTGAATAAGGTAGAACTAAGTATAAAATTTTATCCTGATATTTTTTTGCCTTTTCTATTAAATGATCTAGTGTACGAAGCTCTTCTAGATCATTATTTAAGATATGCACAGAATTTTCATCAGTAAATTTCTTTAAATTATTTACCCACTGCTCTTTAATAGCAGCTGGACTAAGCACTAAAGTAAATTTACTCTTATTAAATCTAGAAGTGGCTATCGCCGCAAGCGTTTTGCCTGAGCCTGTTCCTGCAGGTAAGAGTAAATCTTTTTGTTCTTGGCTTCTAACTATGGTTAAGGCTTGGTTTAAGTTGAGCTGTGGAATTTCATCTGGAAGAATGAGACCGTAGTTTGTTTTCCAATCTTTTCTTGTATTTTTATCTAAAGATTTTTTGATAAGGGTTAGCACCTCTTGTTTTTCTTCGATAAATTTAGTGCTAATTTCTTTGACTAAAGTATCTGCTGAAGCATCATTTGATGTTTTTTGAATTTGCTGAGAGAACTTTGATCTAGCATCTTTATCGTTACTAATTCCCTTATACTGTGTCCAGAGATTATTTACAGCATTTGCTTTGAGTAAATCTCTTAATTTAGACCACTCAAGATCAGGTGATTGTGAAATTACAGTATCTAAAGCTTCTATTCGAGCTAAAATTTCTTTTATTGATATTGGCACTGCTGGAATAGCGTCTCTGCCCGTATCTATATTTTCATTATTTAATTCTTGGATTACTTCAGGCTCAGTAGGAACTTTAGTTTCACGTCTCAGGCGCTCATCTAAGTCACTTGGTTCTAATGAAACTATAATTCCTTCTCTAAGAATTTTAGTTAAATTCTGTAATTCATTTTCAGACATTGAATTCAAAGGATTATTTTCATCAGCTTTTAAAATTTCTAGAACTGCGATTAAGTCTTGTACTGGGAGCTTAAATAGTTTGTCATCTAAATTTAATATGAAACCTTTAACAGCCTCTGCAGCTTGAATCTCAGAAGTTTTTTTGTTTTCTGCTACGTTTGTTTTTTTAGCTCTAAGAAAATTTGGATATGAGCTAATGAGTTGACCAGTTAGTGGGTCTTGTAGGTTTAATTGTGCTAAAGCAGGAACACTACTAGGTAATAAGGAAATTATACCTATGAAATCCTCACCGAAATTCTTTTTAACAGCCTCAATGATTTTTCTCTCCTCCTCCTCATCATCATTTAATGAAGATAGATTTTGACCATGCTGCTGGCATAGCTTAATTAGCTTTGGTACTTTTTCTGCAACACCATTATTGCTTTCTATGTTATTTAAAATATTCAAGAAATCAGACCTTTGTTCAAAACTTGATAATTGAGTAATGAATAAATTTACTGAATGTCTAGTTAAATCAAAAAAAATTGAATATGAGCTAATGGTTTGATCGGTTAGTAGGTCTTGTATGTTGAATTTTGCTAAAACAGGAGCACTACTAGGTAATAAGGAAATTATACTTATGAAATTCTCACCAAAGTTCTTTTTGATAGCCTCTATGATTTTTTTCTCCTCATCATTTAATGAAGATAGATTTTGACCATGCTGCTTGCATAGATTAATTAGCTTTACTATTTTTGCTCTAACACCCTCACCTTTGATCTTATTTAAAATATTCAAGAAATCATATCTTTTTTTAAAGTCTGATAATTGATGAAAGAATTGCTGTGCATTAATTAATTTTGGATCTGAATTAACTTCACTTGATAATTGAGTAATGAATAAATTTACTGAATGTCTAGTTAAATCAAAAAAATTTGCATATGAGCTAATGAGTTGACCAGTTAGTGGGTCTTGTAGGTTTAATTGTGCTAAAGCAGGAACACTACTAGGTAATAAGGAAATTATACCTATGAAATCCTCTCCAAAATTATTTTTAACAGCCTCAATGATTTTTCTCTCCTCCTCCTCATCATTTAATGAAGATAGATTTTGACCATGCTGCTGGCATAGCTTAATTAGCTTTACTATTTTTCCCACAACACTGTGACCTTTTATGTTATTTAAAATATCTAAGAAATTAGATCTTTGTTCAAAGCCTGATAGTTTATTAACAAATAAGTCTGATGAAAGCTTAGTTAAATCAAAAAAATTTGAATATGAGCTAATAGTTTGATCGGTTAGTGAGTCTTGTATGTTGAATTTTGCTAAAGTATTATCACTACTGGGTAATAAGGAAACTATACCTATGAAATCCTCTCCAAAATTATTTTTAACAGCCTCAATGATTTTTCTCTCCTCCTCCTCCTCATCATTTAATGAAGATAGATTTTGACCATGCTGCTTGCATAGATTAATTAGCTTTACTATTTTTGCTCTAACACCCTCACCTTTGATGTTATTTAAAATATTCAAGAAATTAGACCTTTGCTCAAAACTTGATAATTGAGTAATGAATAAATCTAGTGAATGTCTAGTTAAATCAAAAAAATTTGCATATGAGCTAATGGTTTGATCGGTTAGTAGGTCTTGTATGTTGAATTTTGCTAAAATACCATCTCTACTGGGTAATAACGAAATTATACTTATGAAATTCTCACCAAAGTTCTTTTTGATAGCCTCTATGATTTTTTTCTCCTCATCATTTAATGAAGATAGATTTTGACCATGCTGCTTGCATAGATTAATTAGCTTTCCTATTTTTGCTGTAACACCCGGACCTTTGATGTTATTTAAAATATTCAAGAAATTAGATCTTTTATCAAACTCCAATAGTTTAGTAATGAATTCCAGTGCATTAGTTGATTTTGGATCTTGATTAACTCCATCAGCAGTTTCAACATTAACAACTCCATGAATTTGCTTGACATGATCTGGAGAATTACGAGAATCATTAGAGGCTACTAAAGGAGTTTCATCAGGAACAGTCTTAGAGAATTCTTCTATTGTTACTCTCTGAACATCTTGTGGCTGCTGTACTGCTGGATTCACCTTCATAAATTCGATCCCTTACCCGACTTGGCAGTATTAAAATGCTATTGGACTGCATGCCTAAAGTATGTATTTCTGTTTTTATATACCAAGCAGGAATATGTACTAATAGATCAAAATAATAACAGGAAATTTGTCTGAATATCAAGCCTGAATTCTGCAATATACAATTGCACAACCGATATACAAAAGCCTTTTAAGAATTAAAATAATATTTTAGTATTATACCAAAATACCATTTTAATCTGAAAAAGACTTTTATATGTCCCTTGCGCAGTCCTAGTTTCGGACTGCTTGGACTCAAAAGAATTTTCCAGAATGGTATTAGGCTCCGTTTAGGAGAGTAGTTAACTACTAAACTTCTTAACTATAGCCACAGTATTATGCCCACCAAAGCCCAAAGCCTGTACCATAGCGTAATCTACATTTCTATCTCTAGCCACATTAGGCACATAATCTAAATCACAGCCTGGATCAGCTTCTTTGTAGTTAATAGTAGGAGGAATTTTACTATGGATAGTCGCTAGCGTCGCAGCAGCTAGTCCTACTGGACCTGCAGCACCGATTAAATGACCAGTCATAGACTTAGTGCTAGATACGCAGAGTTTATAAGCATGATCCCCAAAGACTTTCTTAATTCCTTTAGTCTCCCTCGCATCATTTAAAGGCGTGCTAGTGCCATGAGCATGAATATAATCTATAGCTTCACGGTTATTTTCAAGACCAGCTGTTTTTAAAGCCGTTTCTATAGCTAAGGCTCCACCGCTGCCATCTTCAGAAGGCGCAGTAATATGATAGGCATCACAGCTGCCACCAGCACCGACTAATTCACCATAAATTTTCGCACCACGTTTTTTCGCTAATTCAAGTTCTTCTAATACGAACATAGTAGAACCTTCACTCATAACGAAGCCGTCACGGCGTTTATCAAATGGGCAACTAGCTTCAGTAGCCTCAGCCTCTCTTCTAGAAAGGGCTGTCATATTATAGAAAGATGAAATGGCTAGTGGATTTAAGCAAGCTTCTGAACCCCCTGCGATCACTGCGTCAGCTTGATTAGTTTTAATATGCCAGTAGGCATCGACTATGCTATCCAAACCAGAAGCACATGCTGTAGAATCAGCTTTAGCTCTACCTTTGTAGCCCCAGAGAATACCAATGTGACCAGCAGCAGCGTTCGGCATAAGCCTGATAATAGATCTTAGACCTACAGCTTTAATGCCTCTTTCATAAAGGGTTATAACATCATCACAAGTAGTGGAAATGCCGCCAATACCAGTGCCAACAAACGTAGCTATTCTAAAGGGATCTATGCCATATTTAGCGAATTCATCTATAGTCGCATTGGAGTCCTCTATCGCGAGCTTCGCTGCAACTACAGCGAATTGAGCTACTCTATCCATGTCCTTATTAAAAGATCTAACTTTTTTAGGATCATCCCAGTATTTAGTAATGTCGAAATTTTTAACCTGTCCGCCAATTTTAACGGGGAGTTTAAATTTAGACTCTTCATAGCCTTCTATCAAGGAAATGCCTGATTTTCCTGATACCATGGAGTTCCAGAAATCATCTAAACCTATACCCACTGGGGTTACAGGTCCAATACCAGTAATAACGACTCTTCTGTCCATATTGTATATATAATAGCTCTTGATATGTATCAAAGAAATCTCTTTTATACTTGCTTAATAATCCTGTTTTTCTCCATACCTGTATGGGTAGACCTTTATTCCAAAAGGCTTATGGCGCCTAAGCTTTCAGGAAATGCTGGAACTGACACCGTTGTCATTAAATTCTGGCAGTATTGGGCGGGAGAAGAAAAAGAGGCCTTAGCTAAATTAATTCAGAAATTTAATCAAGAAAAGCATGGTTTTACGGTAGAAATGCAAAGCATTTCTTTACCTCGCAAGAAAGTAATGATGGCAATAACTGCAAACGTGCCACCAGACTTAGTTCTCTTAGACGGTGATATGGTAATGGATTTTGCTTTAAGGAATGCTTTGCTGCCTCTTGAAAATATATACTTTGAAATTAATAAAAAAACACAAAAGCATTTTTTTAAAGGTGCCGTCAATAAACGAATAAGTTCAAGACAAGAGTACCATAAAGCCAATTTATCTAAGCTCTATAAAGATACTACTAAAACAATTTTACCTAATTATTTAAAAATGCTCTTTATTAAAGGATCTCAGGTGGCTTTACCAGTAATGCCTACGGCAGAAGCTTTGCATATAAATAAAACTCTTTTAAATAAATATAATCTGAAAAGTCCAGAGTCTTTAGAGGATTTAATCTACATCTCAGATAGCATAATTAAAAAAAGTAACTTTAATGAATTCGGCTGGTTGCCAACTTGGCCGATATGGTCGGGAAGGTTTATAGTGACTGCTTTTGGTGGAAAATGGGCGGATGACTATAAAATAACTGCTAACGCTCCAGAAAACATTAAAGCCTGGGAGTGGGTTTTAGAGAATTTTATTAAAAAAATTCCTCAAGAAAAGCTCCAGGGGTTTATAGAAGGAAATATTTCCTATCAGAGTCCAGATAATCCTTTCTACGCTGGGCAAGTGGCATTAGAGACCAGTGGTGTCTGGGAATATGGTTTCGCTAAAAAATTCTCACCGAATTATCAAGTAGAAGTGAAAGCTTTTCCTAGCTTTAATCTTGAAGCGCCGACTGAAATAGCAGTAGACGCCTTAGCCATTCCTAAAGGTGCTAAAAATCCTGATAAAGCATTATATTTTATGCTGTGGTTACTGAAAAAAGAAAATATTAATTACCTAGCCCTATCGCAGAGTAAGTTCCCGCCACTTAAACTCAGCGAATCTGAGAAGAGAGAGTTTATTAAAAAGCATCCGAACCCATATATAGAAGTCTTTATGGATTTAGCAGAGAGTTCAAATGCGGTCTACTTCCCGCATCTAAGTTTTTCTAAAGAATATAAACGTGAAATTAAAAAAGCCTTTGATAAGGTTCTACGTCTAGAGATGAGTCCTAAAGAGGCTTTAGATGATTTACAGAGAAGAATGCTCGTGGTGCAGAGAAGAAGCGTCTATTGAGATTGAAGTCTTAGAAATTTATTACTCAAGATTCATCAAAGCAAACTTCTGTTCACGAAAGTCATTGATAATCTTCACTGCAGTCCTTTCCATATCAGCCTCAGGGGCGTGTAGCGAAACTCCAATTTCTGCGTTTTCGTCGTCCTCATGATCCTCATGCACACCTAGTGCACTGCGGTCATTCGTCCTCCTCAGCCTTGAACTTGTTCGTTTGGCTACACGCCCCTCAGACTGATGGACAACTCCAATTTCTGCGTTTTCGTCGTCCTCATGATCCTCATGCACACCTAGTGCACTGCGGTCATTCGTCCTCCTCAGCCTTGAAACTGCACGTTGTACATCAGTCTCCTTTTGCAGCCAGCCTTTCTTAATAGCTATCACTTCTAAAAACTTATTAATCAGTGTTTCATTGAGCTCATTATTTGCATTTAACTTATTAGATGCTTGTATTTTTTTGACTGCATCTTCATCTAATAAGGATTTATAATTTTCCACCCCATAGTAATTACTAATCGCATTAGGATAAAGACTCTCTATCAGTGGGATTGCGTGAACTAAAAGCTCTATTGGATCGTAGGCTTTGCCTGAAACACAGTTACAGAGAGCAAGTTTAACTCCTTGATCATCTGAATAAAGCTTAGTCGGAATAATTCCAGGAGTGTCTAATAAGAGAATTTCTTGCTGAGTTTTAACTTGAATCCACTGCTGTCTCTGAGTGACTCCAGGGCGGTTTTCTACTTTAGCTTTTCTGGTTTTAGAGAGTTTATTAATTAGAGTAGATTTCCCCACGTTCGGATAGCCCACTATCATGATTCTTGCAGCTCTCTTGAGGATGCCCTTCGCTTTAAATTTCCTAGTCGCAGCTTCGCCTAGTTCATCTATACTTTTTATAAGAGCTAGAGGTAGTGAGCTTGCACGGCTATTTACGAGGTAAACGGCTTTCGCTTCTTTTTCGGTTTCTATAATGCTTTTCGCTATTTTACATTTCTCTGCATCAGCTAAATCACTTTTATTTAGAAGAGTTATATAAGGTTTACCAGAAAGCCACTCCTTGAGATCTTTATGGTGACTAGCGAATGGTATACGTGCGTCCCTGACTTCTATTACGAAATCGATCATGCCGATTTTTTCTTTTAACTGTTTTTCGGCTTTCGCAATATGACCAGGATACCAGTTTATACTGTGAATAAAACCTTCTTTGGCAGGCTCTTCTGCGATTTCAAGCTTTGCTTCGGTCTTTTTTTGCTTCGGTCTTTTGGTAAAATCGTAGTTCATTAGCGTAAGCTTAAAGCCTTTTCGTGAGCTTCTGCTTCAAGTGTATCATTTGGTATTAACCATTCTTTAGCATCTAAGAAAATATTTCGTCTTTTTAAAGCTTGGTACAGTAGTTCATCTACGAGATGAGGGTTTTTAGGCAGTAAACTACCGTGGAGATAAGTCCCGATAAGGTTTTTATAATAAGCTCCCTCGAAGCCATCTTCACCATTATTCCCAAAGCCTGTTTTTACTTTAGCGAATGGCTTAGTTTTAGAATTTTCCTCTATAAAAGTCTGCCCAGAATGATTCTCGAAGCCGACTACTGTTTTTAAATTAAAACAATTTTTAGTCTCTGATCTATATTCAGAAACTTTTAAATTAAGATCTTGGGCTAATTTTAATGGGAAGTGCAAGTCTGCAACGACATTACCGATGAGTCTTTTCTGTTTTTTACCAGAATCCCTTTTTTGAGCTTTAGTTAGGATATCTAGAATATTCAATCCAGATATCTGCTCTCCTTCAGAAGTTTCATAATATTTACCTAGCAGTTGATAACCGCCACATACTGCTAAAAATGGCATACCTGTTTCAACGGCTTCTAAAATATCTGCTTTTTTAGCTAGAAAATCTTCAGCGACGGCCATTTGCTGCTTATCTTGACCACCACCAATAAAAGCAATGTCGCAAGAATTAAGTTCTGTATGTTTTTCACTGTCATTATTAGTCCTCGTTGACTTAAGATGAATATTTACGATTTCAACCTCTATCCCTCTCCACTCTGCTCGTTTTTTCAAAGCGAGAATATTACCAAAATCACCATAGAGGTTTAAAAGATCAGGATAGAAATGTGCGATTTTAAGAATCTTGGAAGACATTACTATCAATGAATAGCATTTTTCGCAGAGATTTTTTATCTGCTAATGATTTTGCTGGATAAATATCATTAATATCTCTTGTATTCTTTTGAATATCTTTTAAAGCTTTGATTTTAGACGGTCTTGCGGTAGGCGAGTTTTCTACTGCAGTTGACACGAATTGAAAATAAGACTCTATCTCATCAAATTCAGAAGATTCTTGCTCATTAAAACTTACAAAGGAAGAATCCTTAGCAAAAGGTCTTCTACGCTTTTTATCAGTATTCCGCTGAAGCTTTTCCTGCTTTCTTTGTTGTAAAAGTCCAGCTACTGCCGTGCTTTCTACGATTCTTCTTGTTTCAACAACCTTATTATCCATTAGATGACCCCCGTCTTACCCTTATATATCGGTCAGTTAACCTAATTTCTTTAATAAATTTATTAAAAGTTTTTAATTTTTAATAAATTTATTATTTTAAAGAAGTAATGAAAAATGAATTTTTTCATTACCGACTGTCAGGTAAAGAGATTCCTGAGATATTAATTATCTTTAGCAAGCTTAGTCTTTTCGATTTTTAATACTTTAATATCAAAATTAAGATCTTTTCCAGCAAGTAAATGATTAGCATCTACATAAGCTGTATCGCCTTCTAATTCCACTAATCTCACTGGAATAGTACGATTTAAAGACTTAAGCTCCAGTCTTTTACCAGGCTGAGAATCAGCAGGTAATTGGCTAGCATTTAGTTTAATGATTTTATTAGTATCTACATCGCCGTAAGCTTTAACTGCTGGAATAGCGATAGTCGTACTTTCTTTTTTAGCTAAACCTAGAACAGCGTTATTAAAATCTTCTAGAACAGATCCAGAGCCTACTACGAAGCTAAGGGTTTTATCTTTCTGGTAAAGATTAGAATCAAAAACTCGGCCATCTTTTAAGTAACCAGAGTACTTAACCTCAACTTTATCCCCCTCTTTAACCACAGTTTTAGAGCTAACAGCCGTATTTAAACTGAATGAAACTAGGGCTAGTAAAGACAATTTAGTAAAATTTTTCAGAACCATATTCTAAATATTATCATGCAGCTAATTTCCAGATAGAAAAATCCTTAATGATCCGCTGAAAAATGCTTAAGCTATTAAAGAAATTATTTCTTCTACGGCTATTTTTAAAATCTCAACACCTTTTTCTTTACTAGAAAGACTATAATCTGCTCGCATAACTCCATCAGGGTAAAGATCTTTAAAATTAGCTGGCATAACCCAGTTACAGTTTTCGTTTTTAACCTCTTTCTGCGGGCAAGTGTAGGAGTCTGGTAGCTTTATGCTATCTGGAACTAGAGCCATGCTCAGAGAGATTTCCGTCGGTGTGGCGTGATAACCCTCTTTAGCACCGAAATATTTTTTAATGATCTTCTCTTCTAGCTGAGGCATTACCCACCAGTTTATAAATTTAAAATTTAAATCAGCGAACTCATTATATTTTTCCTGAAGTGCGTTTAAGAAGGGGCCTTTATTACCGCCGTGCCCGTTAATAACGATAATTTCTTTAAATCCATGAGATTTTAAGCTGAAAATTAGATCTACGATCACATTTATATAAGTAGTAGGCCTTAGTGCCATAGTTCCAGTAAAGCCCAGATGATGCACAGCCATGCCGTAATTCAGTGCTGGTGCTGAAATGATTCCAGTTATCGCTGATACTGCATAAGCTAAGCCTGTAGCTGTAATGTGATCTACCCCAAGAATCCCATCTGGCCCGTGTTGCTCAGTGCTGCCAATAGGAAGAATGATTCTTTGATCTATTTTCAGCCTTTCTCTCACTTGGTTATAAGTCATATTAGCAAGGAGATTAAGATTTAGAGCGGGATTCATTATATCCTCTGGTTTATCTAGAATTTTTTGTAATTTTTCTTCATAAGTATTTGGCATAAGCTTAATTTTATGGGAATTATGACTAATAGCTATGAGATTTTTTAAATCATTCAAAAAATCATTTTTTCTATTGTCCTTATTTGGATTACTTTTAGTAATTAATTCTAAAGCTGAAGCCTTGAGTACATCTGAACCTATGCGTAATGAACTTTTAGGTGAAGAAACTAATGAGTCTCCCCTGCTCCAGATTGAAGCAAATTCAGATATTTACGTTGATGTGGTAAGTAAAAGTTTCATCACTGTCAGTCAAGATACTTGGGAAAAAGCTCATGCGAACTTGCTTCAAGTAAAACGTTACTGGGATAGAGAAATAGAGATTAATCCAGCTCAAGCTAAAATTATAGAGAACTATCAAGCTATAAATAACGCTTTGCAAGCTTATTTAATCGGCTCTTATGCTCTAGATAAAGTTAGTAAACCTAATCATACGAAAGCAAGAGATCTTTTCGATTATTCCTTTAATACTTTATCAAGCGTGCATGCAGAGATAGTTCAGCTTAGTCCTAAATTAGACACGCCAATTACTAGATTTATGGCTAGTCTTAAAAAAGAGATAAAAGACATAAATGATATTATTGAACCAAGATGAGAAAAGCTAGTATAAAGAGGGAATCGAAGGAAACTTCAGTCTCTGTGGAGATTAATTTAGATGGCTCTAACCAAGGTGTCATAGATACTGGCGTACCTTTCTTTAATCATATGCTAGAGCAGTTTAGGAGACATTCTTTTATAGATCTTTCTGTAAAAACAGTCGGAGATTATCATATAGACGACCATCATAGTGTAGAAGATACTGGTATAGTCCTAGGCTTGGCTATTAAAGAGGCTTTAGGAGATCGTAAAGGCATTAAACGTTATGCTAGTGCAAAAGTGCCAATGGATGAGGCTTTGCTGACTTGTGATTTAGATTTAGGTACTAGACCTTATCTAGTTTATGACGTACCTGTAGATAAAGAACGAATTAACACCTTTGAGACAGAACTCTGTATTGAGTTTTGGCGTGCATTAACTCAGGGAGCGGCTATCTGTGCTCATTTTTATAAAATTACGGGAGTAAACAGTCACCATATTATAGAAGGGACTTTTAAAGCCTTTGCTTTAGCTTTTGATGCAGCGAAGCAGGTAGATGAGCGTATAAGAGATACGCTTAGGACTACTAAAGGGATTATTTAAGGCCTAGGATGCTTTTAAAAGGTTATATTTATCCCAGAAACTAATTTTTTTATTATGAATCTCTTTAAGCTGCTTAAAGTAAACATCATGCTGAGTGCAATCTTTCCAGTCTTGAATTTTTAGGTTTAAGTCATCAAGTCTGACTATATATAAGGCTGTTTTGTTATATTTTTGCGTATTTCCTACCTGCAAAGCTTCCTGAACTAGTCTTCTGTACATCAATGTAGCCCCTAGAGGATATTCAGGGTCTAGTATCTTAAGGGCATTTTTTAGGGTAGTCTTATATTCATAAAGCCATGGCAGTATCATCTCTTCGTGCCTTATTTGAGTTATTTTATCTAAATTCTCTCCATCTGAGTTATAGATAAGGAATTCTAGAACATAATTCAGATCAGCACCCTGCATCATATTAAATGCCTCTAAGCTATTCTCTTTTGCTTTATTATGGTCACCGATTAAATTATAGGAATTGGCGATTACTGCCAATCTTTCTATTTCAGAATGAAAGCTAAAGTGAGGCTCTTCTAAAATTTTCATAGCTTCTTCTGCTCGTGACAACTTGTTTAACAAACAGGCTAAGCGAATTTTTTCGTGATTGTTAATAATTTCATATGTTTTAAATATTCTAAGATACTCATCTGCATCCTCCGCTATTTCCAAGCAATCGCATAAATGAAAATAAGCATCTGCCGCTAGATATTCATTATTCCTTGCAAGAGCTACATTGAGCCTAGACTCAAATTCAGCAGCTAAAAGCTTTAAGCCTTCTTCTCTTAGAACGCTTTGAAATTCTTGTATGACACTACCTTGATATTCTTCTGGGAGCCAAGTATCAATTAGTTCTAAAATTTTTTTCGCTAAAGTATTTTGATCAATCTTTCCATTAAGCTCTAGAAGTATTTTCATTGCAGCTTTTCGAGGCAAGTCTAAGATTATTTTCTTTAGCTTTTTAGAGATTGTCATAATTTTGGACTCCAAAGAATTTTCTAGAATGGTATTACTCAATCACTAAAACCCTATGCTGATCAGCTTTTAACCTGCCCGTTTTTATAGTCTCAGCGATATGCAGGAAAACTTTATTAGGTTTACCGTTTTTATCATCTATAAAATATGAATGTCCCATAGGGCTGTCATATTCACTATTTACGTCACTGCAATCTACCGCAAAGACGTTATCAGGCACGGGGCTATTAGATTTTTTCATGTCTTCTGGTCCCGTGTGACCTAGTCTACGTGTGAGTTGTCCACGTTTTACATTAGCAACTTTACTACCTCTAAGTGCTTGATCATCACTTGCAAAGTAGGTGATGACATTTCTTGATGCTTCGCAGATCACATAACCGTTCTGAGTCTTTTCTAAAGATTGGTTCGCTATATCAGCAGCTACCATAAAGACATTACGAAATAAGAAAGGAGCATTAGCTGTTTTAGAGTAGTTCTTAAGCCAATAGGCCATGCTATTTCTAAAAACTCTGTTACCCATGGAGTGAGACAAAATATTTACTCTTTTCATACAAGCGATTCCTGCATCTTGATTTTTTTCTTGCCAGTCCATAAATTTAGCCATCATTCTCGCAAACGCGATAGCACTTGCATTTGCTGAATCTTGGTCGTCATAATAATCTCGGATGATTCCAGTTTTATCACCACAAGGCCATATAAAAGGTACTACCTTTATAGAAGCACCTAATTCGGTGAAAAATCTTTGCATCTTGCGTCCATGCTCGATGGCTCTGCTTGGTTGAACATTAAAGCCGTGAAAATAAATTAGTAATTCCTGTGCATCTGTTTCCCTGAGTGTCGTTAATAATTTATCCGCTCCGATTTCAGTCTGCTTACCATTTTTATCTTCACAGAAATATATGTGCTGACCGACTTCATTATCGCCCTGCTCAAAAATAAATGGCTCACCTATCTGTGAAGCTCTGCCATTTTTTTTAGCGTGATTCGTTACAAAAAGCATGTTTAAAAATTAGCACAAATTCGCCTTGAATTTTTCCATTAGGGAATTTATTTTGAAGCCACTTGACTGCTTGCATTGGAGTGCCGAGGAAGAAATCCTCATGGAGTTTAGTCATTTCACGAGCGATAAAGACAAGTGAAGTATTTTCAGTAGGTGTTTTCTCTTGATCTACCGCTATCTCGGACTCGACATTAAACAGTTTTTCTAAATCTTCTAGCGTATCTATCACTCGGTGAGGGCTTTCAAAGAAAACTATAGGTCTTTCTTCATTCAAGAGTCTCTTTAGCACTCTACGACGCTGTTTTCCGCCATGTGGTAAAAAGCCTTCAAAGACGAAACGAGAAGTGTCTAATGGACAAACACTGAGTGCTGAGCTTAAAGATGAAATGCCACCGATCGGGATTACATGCGGTGTCCGATTTTCATGAATAAAACTCTCTTCAGATAAGCCCCAAAGCTCCTGAAGTATAAGCGAGCCAGGATCTGAGATCAGTGGTGTCCCTGCATCTGAGATAAGAACTATATTTTTATCTTCTGCTAAAGAGGATTTTATTTCGGCTATGCGCCTAAATTCATTTTCTTTATTACAGCTAATAAGTTTTTTACCCGTAATTTCAAAATGATTTAAAAGCTTTATGCTGACACGTGTGTCTTCACTGTAAATTAAATCTGCCTCGCGGAGATGCTTTAAGGCACGTAAGGTAATATCTTCTAAATTTCCGATAGGGGTAGCGATTAAGTAAAGAGGCATAGATAGAAGTTTAGCTTTTATACACTAATGTAAAATTCCATTTTTGGCATTTTTCTAATCTTTGTCTTGACTTTGAATATAAGGGATAATTCTTGGCACTGTTGCTCAATCAAAATCCGATAAAGGAGCTAAGAAGAAATGACGAAAAAGGTTTCAAATATTGAGTTTGCAGCTCGTTAGATTTAATATTTTATTGATCAGTGAGTAAGAGAGAGGGTTTTAGGTACAAATAT
>JBJTTW010000211.1:0-1627 GCA_046080385.1 bacterium | reverse complement strand
TTAACCTTAAGCTCAAAAAGATATATATCTGTATCATTCTCTAAAACTAAATCTATACGACCTAAATTCGTCCTGTCCTCGGTATTCACTCTAAAACTAGTTACGCGCATTAATAGATAAAAGATAAGCTGGAAGTACTTTTCGTTCAGCTCCTTTTTAGGAATCAGATCATAAGGGATAGAAGCGAAATAGGACTTTAGAAGAGAAAAAAACTTTTCTAAGTCATTCGTGAGAATGGCGTCCTGAATAGAAGATATCAGGCTTTCTGTTTTCTCTGGTTTATTCGCCTCAGTAAAATTTCTAAGCAGTATATCAATAAAAGAATTTTTAACTTCAAAATTAGGATAACCCAAGGTATATACAGCTATATCATTTCTAGCGGAAAATCCTCTAATAGTAAGGTAACCAGCATCGTAGAGAATAGGAATTAATGGCAGTGAAGCCACTTCATAACTTTCTAAATCCGTCTGCCTTAACTTTACTGTATTCTCAAAATCTTCTAACTCAGTACCATCTCTTTTAATTAAATCTATTAATGCTGTCGGCGTTCCTGTCGCAAACCAATGATTAATAAACTCCTTCTTTTCAAACAAAAGTAAACAAGAAAAAGGATTATAAACCTTATTCTCAGCTTTAGAAAATCTATAGCCGTTATACCAAAACTTAATTTTATTTAGTATCTCTTCTACACTCAGAGAATGGCTTTCAGCTAATTCAGAGATATATTCAGAGAAATAGCTCTCTAGCTCCTCCTGTGTATAACCCAGTAAATTAGCGTATTTATCACTCATGCTGATATTTAGTAAATTATTCAGTCCTGAAAATATCGAGGTTTTAGCGAATTTACTCACCCCGGTTAAAAATACGAACCTTAAACTCCCGCTCTCTGACTTCATTATCTTATAAAAATCCTGAAGTACATCTCTATTTTTACCAGCCATCTCGGGGTCATTAATATGCTTAATTATCGGATCATCATATTCATCTATTAAAATTACTACTTGCTGATTATATTTCTTTACTAAGGCTTGGATAAGCTCCTGAAACAGAAGAGATGGTCCTTTATTTTCATCAAGGTTAATTCCTTCCCTAATCGCATTAGCTATAACCGCAGATCTTAGACCTGAATAAAGTCTTTCAGATGTGCTTTTCTCTACAGTAGACATATCGAATTTAATTACAGGAAACTCTTCCCAAACATACTCAGAACTATCTAACCATAAGCCTTTAAATAAATGTCTCTTATTCTTAAAAATAGCTTCTAGCGTGGATACTAATAACGACTTCCCGAAACGGCGTGGACGACTCAGAAAATAGGCTCCGAAACCCGGTTTTAAAATCTCATATATATTTTTAGTTTTATCTACATATATCGCCCCCTCCCGAATTAACTGCTCGAAAGACTGAATACCTATAGGTAGTTTTTTTAGCTCTGAATTCATTAAACCCTCTCCACTAAATACTCAGTAATATTCCTCTCTTCTAAAGATAGATTTAGCCCGATAATATGCACAGCTTTATCCCGATCATAGCACTGTTGCCGAACTCCAATTTCTGCGTTTTCGTCGTCCTCATGATCCTCATGTACCCCTAGTACACTGCGGTCATTCGTCCTCCTCAGCCTTGA
>JBJTTW010000210.1:0-7533 GCA_046080385.1 bacterium | reverse complement strand
TCTGAAAAATCAAAATCTATTTTATGCTCTTCTAGAAATGGACGAATACATTTCTGGTAATAGCTTTGTGAAAATTCAAGAATTTGCTCACTCGTAATTGAGTGAGCATAATGTGAGATCATTATTAAGTTATCGTATGCTACTGTGAGGTGTTCATCATGAGATACCGCTTGAAGGAACTCATCAACTGCTTTATCGGCATTACCATTAAAAGCATAAAATTCTCCTCTCTGTTCATGAAAATCTCCCAAGTATTCAGGAAGTAAGGATTTTACTTTTTGGCTTAAGGTTTTGGCTAAGTCTTCTTCATCTTTTTCCAAAGCAAGAAGTGTGGCGAAATTAAGGGCAATACCTTTTTCTATTGAGGTGCTTCCTTGTTCTAGTGCATAAGGAAGAAATTTCTCTATTGCATAAATATCTTGATGCATTGAAAAATGTAAATGTGCAAATTTTAAATTTAATACAGGGTTGAGAGGACTTCTTTTTAAAGCTTCTCCAAAGAAATATAGGGCTTTATTTTTATCTATGTCTATGTAAAAGTCTCCTAGTATTTCACAGACTTCTGTGTGATATTCTCGCGTTGCATTAGACTTTGCTTCAAGGGAGTAAAATATTTGAGGGTCTATAGTGAGATCTAATTCTAATGATGATTTGGCAAATCCATAGAGAATTTCAAAATTATTAGGTTCTTGCAGGTAAAGCTTTTCAAATATTAGATGTGCTTTGTTAAATTCTTGAAAATTTAAATATAAAAAAGCTAATTCTTGATTTTCTATTTCAAGCTGTTCTAAATTTTTTATATTTTTGTAATGAGCAAGAACCTTCATCATTAATTGAGGGTGGTTCCTTTTAAGAATCTCGTTATTTGAAAATCCAGTCTCTGCTAGCTCTTTGAGTAAATTTAGAGCTAGTCCTAATTTGTTATTTTTAATAAGGGTTTCTATTAGTTCCAGTTTGTCGACTTGATAATTATTTGTTAGCATAATATTTATTACTTTTAGGCTTGTTTATTCTTTAAATCAATCATTTTTTGTTCCCAAAGATCTCTAAGACCATTAAAAAAGTCTTTTGAAAAGCTTTTCATGTCAGCTGCTGCTGAGTTCAGGTATTTTTCTCTAATATTTTTTTTGTAGTTTAATACTCTTTCTGGGTCCTTTGCTAAATTGATTAGCTTGGTAATATACTCATCCTTGGTATTTGCAATAAGTTCTGGGAAGCCCGCAACTTCTAAGATCCCAGAGCTTAATCGAGAAGCAATTTTATTTCCAGTTAAACTAACTAGAGGGACACTAAGCATCAATGTTTCATGCGTTGTAGTTGATCCTCCATAAGGAAAGGGATCTAAAGCTATATCGAATTCTAGAAAACTTCGAAAGTAAGCATTCTTGTCTGATTGAGCTTTGAAAATAACTCTTGACTCATGAATATCATAGGATTGAAATAATTGAATAATTTTTTTTTGATATTCTATATCGCTCGCAGAGCCGTTATTAATAATAATTATAGAATTATTGACGTTCTGTAAAACTTGACCCCAAGTGTGTAAGACTTCATCATTAATTTTTCTTGCATGATTAATAGAACCAAAAACTATAGTGTTGTCGGTGCGTGCAAGGGAGTGATTAATTGTCAAATTACCATAATCATCAGCTGGATACACTACAGCTGATTTAGGCATGCGATGAATCTTTTCTACATAAAGATCCTCTTCGCCATCTTTAACATAGTATTTATCCGTAATCACATAGTCAATTTCTGGTAATCCCTGAGTGCCTATATGTCCAAGCCAAGTTATTTGAAGAGGAGCTGGTTTAAGGGCAAATGTATTTAACCTATTGCCAGCAGTATGCCCAGAAAGATCGATAAGGACATGGATCTCATCATCATATATTTTTTTTGCTAATTCTTTGTCAGAAAGATGATAGATGTATTCTAATTTATGGCATTGAAGCGATTCAGCAAGAGGGTTTTTAGTATTATTGGCATAGCAATAGATTTCAAAATCATCTTTCTGTACATATTTCAAAAGAGAGCTTACCCAAAAAAACACTGGATGCATCTTGAAATCAGCAGAAACAAATCCTACACGTAATTTTGGGTTTTCTTGAAATTTATTGATTAAATTTCTAAAATCAAATTCTATAGAATTTTGCATCAAGAATGGCTTGATACACTGTTTGTAATAATTTTGTGCATATTCAAGAATTTCTTTACTTGAGACTTTGTCTATATAGTGAGAAACCATGATAAGCTTGCTGTGAGAAATGCTGTCACTAGGGTTTACTAAAATAGCTTTTTTAAAATAATTTAAACCTGCGTCAATGTTTCCTTCAGCGAAACTCATATGGGCTTTATAGACCCAAGTGGGACTGAAATTAGGAAAAGAATGCATTAACTGATTTACAATTTGGTTTTTCTTATAATGATCATTTCTCGCCTCAGCATTCAAGAAAGCTAAGCATAAGGCTCTATCTAATTTTGAATTGTCAACTTTTAAAGCTGCTTCTATATAATCACTTATTGCTAAAGGGCTGAGAGTTAATTTGTAAACAGCTAATGCTAGGTATAAATTAATATAAGGGTTTTCTCTTTCAAGAGATAAAGCTGTTTCAAGGACTGCCTGTGCATCTTCAAGTTTAGATTTATTTAAGTAACATATGCCTAGGTTTATGTACGCTTTTATAAAACCCGGCTTTGATAATATACTCTGCTTGAATGATTGAATAGCTTTTTCATCTTCTCCTAAATTAAATTCGCATTCACCTCGGGCATTCCAATATATCTCAGCTCGAATGTTCTTATAATTAGAGAGTTCTATGGAACTAATAGCTTCATCATACCTACCCAGAGCTTGATAGAGTAAACTGGAAATAAATAGAGCCTCTGCCTCGAATGGATTTTCTGAAAGTCTGTTATTTATTATAGAAATAAGTTCATCGAAAGAACCTTTCTGAATCAGTTTTTCCGCGAGTGCTAAAGTATCTGTTTCATATTCAGAAATCGGAATAGTCTGTCTCATTGTGTAAGCTTTTTTTGCCCAAGTTTTTGAATTCAATAGATAATCTTTATGATTGAGAGTCTTTCTATGAAAATTAGGCAGATATAGTTTATGGCACAAGGTTTTATTAATAAGCAGACTACAGAGGGAATTGAGACTAGAAGTCTTATTGCTGAATTGATTGAGAAAAATGAGATTCAGAGAGCGAAAAAACTCTGTGATAATGAACTAGAGAAGAATCAAGCTGATACTCAAGTTTTATTTTTTTTAAGTAAGATTGCGGCGAAGCAATCAGATGTGGATACAGCAATAGACATTCTATTAAAGGCTTTAAATAATGAACCGACACATTTAGGCTTACAGTTTGAGCTAGCTAAGCTATTATATTCGTCACGTTCATCATATCCAGATGCTGCGAAGGCTGCGTTAAATCTTTTGAATCAGATTAATTCTGGTGAATATTATGAAAAAGCAAAAATATTGCTCGCAGAAATTTTTACAGCTTCAGGATATTATGAAGAAGCTGTAAATCAATTGAAGATGGTTCTCGGGGCAAATCCTGATAATATGGAAGCTTATTTACAGTGGGCTAAAGTCTTAATTAAAGAAGCCAAGAATACTGAAGCATTTAATAAAATAGAGTACGTCTTATCCAAAGACATACTCCTTCCAGAAGCTTTCTATTTAATGTCACAGATAGTTTCTTTCTCAGATGCTGATGGGCAATATTTAAAAGAGATGAAAGAGACACTTAGAATTAAAAAGCTTTCACGAAAAGAAAAAGGTTTTTTAAATTTTGCTTTAGCTAAGGCTTTTCAGGACCAAAATGATTATAAAAGGGCTTATGAAGCTTATGTCGAAGCTGCTAATCAAATTAACAAGGGCTTGAATTATGATATTAATTTAGATCTTAAATTGATTGATAATATTAAAAAGACATTTAATCAGAGTGTTTTCCAAAACCAGCAAGAGAGCATAAATCCTAGTGAATTATCAAATTTTAAACCTATTTTCGTGATTAGTTTTCCTGGTTTAGGGGTTCAAGAATTAGTAAAAGATTTATTGGAAGATAATGCCAGAGCTTATCTTGGGGAAAATTCTTTTTTAAGCCAAATGCTAACGGGTTCTAGGTACAGTAATGATTTCTTGAATCTTATTACTAAATTCACGCAATTAGACTCGGAAAATTTAGATATATTTAGGTCACACTATCTTGATAATGTAGCAAAAGTCGTCGGAGATTTAGTTTCATCAATAGATACTTCTAAGACGAATTTTATTTACGTAGGGTTAATCAAATTATTATTTCCGCATGCCGAGATTATTTATTTAAAATCTACGGTAAAAGAAAATGCAATGCTTGAAACATACTTACAGCTCTTTGATGAGCTGGAAATGAATTTTTCTTATAATTTAAAAAACCTTAATCAATTTTATATTGAGTTTGAAAAGCTTATGGAGCATTGGTTAGCTTTGTTCCCAGATATTCAAATTAGAGATTCTGTGGAAGGAAGTCTAACTAAGGATTTGTTACCATTCTTTACTAAAGATTTAAATAATGTCTTGAAAATGCACTAATAGTATGAGTTAGTAATTTTTGAAAAACCATATAAAAGGTGTATGGTTTCAAAAAATAATACTAAGCAAAGTGTAAAAGTTCTTCAAGATTGGACTGATTATGATAAATCTGTTCTGAATTCTATTTCTTCAGAA
Source organism: bacterium (assembly GCA_046080385.1). Lineage (GTDB taxonomy): Bacteria > Cyanobacteriota > Vampirovibrionia > LMEP-6097 > LMEP-6097 > LMEP-6097. The sequence continues at coordinate 2,822 of JBJTTW010000210.1, read as the reverse complement.
TATTATGCGAAAAAAGGTGTGGATGCCTTTGATCATCAGTCTACTAATTCTAGTTCCATTCCTAATACTGTAAGTAATTCATATCCGCATGCACTATCTATTGTTAGAATGCTGAAGGCAAATTTAGATGAATTAGATTCTTCTTCTAAGATAAGAGTTCTAGAATGTGGTGCTGGTGCTGGCTTGTTTGCGAGGCATTTTTTCTTAGCAGCGCAGGAAGAAGGAATTTTGCATAGGCTAGAGTATTTTTTAAGTGATATAGCGGCTCATTCATTAAGACAAATTCAGGAAAAAGGCATACTTGAAGAGTTTCAACATCTAGATGTATTTCGCCTTGTAACATTATTCTTACCAAATTTTGATTCTGTATTTGATTTAGAAGGAAATCAGATAGAACTCGATAGTTTAGATTTAGTAATCGCTAACTATGTAGTGGATAGCTTGCCAATGATTCCTTTAAAGAAAAAAGAGGGAGGCTGCTTTGATAAATTGCAGTTAAAGATATCCCAGAATCAGTTCATCCAAAACCAGAATTTGATTACTGATCTTGGTTTTTTATCGCGCCTAAATATCACAGAAAGATGGGTTAACTATGATTTAGCTCAGGCTGGTGAAATGGAGCAGAAATATTTTCATATTTTAGAATCATGCGCTAGTCATCACCCAATAGGAGCGGAGTTGCGCTTTAGTTATTTTATTTTAGATCTTATGGATAGTTTAAAAGAGAAATTAAAGCCAAAGGGCTTTTTCTATATCTATGATATTCCGTCTAAGCAGGAATTAAAGAAGCATTATTATTTCTTTGCTAATTCTGTTGCTAATCTTCTTAATGAGGAGTTAATTGTTGAATTTGCTCAGTTATCTAATTTAACTATCCTAGCTAGGCAAGATAGTTATCAGTCTAATTTAGTAATTGTAAATGCAGAACAGCCAAAACATGATTTAGTAGAGGCTTTTAACAGTGAATTTGAGAAGACTTGTAATATTAATGTTTTTAACGAAATAATTAAGATGATAAACGTAATAAAGAGCCCCCAATCAGTGGAGCTTTTAAAATTTTTGGTTGATAAGTTTCAAGAGATTGATGGAAAATCTGCTTTAAGTCTAACCGCAAAAGGACTCTATTATGAAGCTATAAAGGATTATGACACTGCTATGGATATTTATTTAGCTGCACGTAAGATTGATTTTTTAAATGAATGTTTAATCGAGGCTAAGATTAATAAATTAAGGGCGTTGACTGTTCCTAAGACTTCTTTTCAAATACTTTAGTTTAGGAAACATGGAAAGATGTTTATATTTAATAAACATCTTTCTATGAACCTTGTAACTAACTTAACTAAGTATTAAGGTAGAAGATCAACTGCAAGCTGTGGAGTTGCATTAGCTTGTCCAAGCATAGCAGCAGCAGATTTTTGCAAGATTTGAGCTCTTGACGTTTGTGCACTTTCAGCAGCGACATCTACGTCTTGAACTCTAGATTTAGCACCTTGTAAGCCTTCTGAATATCTATCTAGATAATCCATGCTGGAATTCAAGGAATTTTCATAGGCACCACCCTGAGATCTCATTCTCGAGACGTTTCTAATCATGGTGTCTAGTTTAGTTAGAGCACTTGCTGTTAAGGTTGTAGTATTATTGTCTACAGCTTTAACGTTTGCAGAGCCTATAGAGAAGGTACTTAGGGCTATGGCGCCTTCTCCCAGCGAGCCAGAACTTGTTGAAGTGTGATCAATAAAGAAGCCTCTATTTGCTGAGATACCTGCTTGAGTTCTAACTATTAATTGATTACCATCATTAGGTCCATTTTGCAAAGTTATATCAGCAGTACTTCGTAAAAGTGAGACACCATTAAAAGTGGCATTTGCGCCCATATCATTAATGGCAGTTATTCTTTCATTAATTTCTCTTTGTATGGCATCTCTTTCATCAGAGCCGTTAGTACCATTTAGACCTTGAACAGTAAGTTCTCGAATTCTTTGTAAATTATCCTGTACCGCTCCTAGAGCCCCATCAATGGTAGAAAGCATTGAGATTCCGTCACCAATGTTTCTTTGGGCTTGATCCATACCTTTAATTAAAGTGGTCATTTTTTGAGATATAGATAGTCCAGCTGCATCATCACCAGCTCTATTGATTCTAAAACCCGTTGATAGTTTCTCAATGGATTTTTGTACCATCCCAGTATTTGATCTTAATGCTCTTTGAGCAAAAATACTCTGTGTATTAGTATTGACTGTAATTCCCATGTTTTACTCCTTTTCAGTGACTTAGTTTGAATTAGTTACAAACTTTTATATCGGCTTAATCAGGTTGTTTAATAGGGCTTGTGTTAAAAATACGCTTTGTGATCTAGTCTTTGAAAGGATTTCATGTTTTCAGTTTGGTATTTTTGAAGAGGTTCATTCTTTTAAGGTATTAAGTTTTTATGTCAGCTATTCACTTATTATGGACTGTCAGGTAAAGAGATTAAGGATTCACTCCCCGAGCTAAGCCTTGTGCCTTGCTCGGGGTTGAAAAATCCTACTTCAGGCATTTTTCAGTGGATACTTATTTTCCTCATTTTCTTAAGGTAGAAGATTAAGTGCAAGCTGTGGAGTTGCATTAGCTTGTCCAAGCATAGCAGCAGCAGCTTGTTGCAAGATTTGAGCTTTTGACGTTTGTGCACTTTCGGCAGCGACATCTACGTCTTGTACTCTAGATCTAGCACCTTGTAAGCCTTCTGAATATCTATCTAGATAATCCATGCTGGAATTCAAGGAATTTTCATAGGCACCACCCTGAGATCTCATTCTCGAGACGTTTCTAATCATGGTGTCTAG
>JBJTTW010000209.1:0-1255 GCA_046080385.1 bacterium | reverse complement strand
TTTCTTTGGGCTTGATCCATACCTTTAATTAAAGTGGTCATTTTTTGAGATATAGATAGTCCAGCTGCATCATCACCAGCTCGATTGATCCTAGAACCCGTTGATAGTTTCTCAATGGATTTTCCCACATCTTTTGTATTTGCTCTTAATGCTCTTTGTGCAAAAATACGTTGTGTATTAGTGTTAACTGTAAGTGCCATGTATTCCTCCTTATGACTGAATATCAGTCTGATTAGCTACACTATTAGCTATCGGACAGGAGTACTAAAAACTTTAGGGTAATTAAAAAAAATTAGATAAAAAAGTTAAAACCCATTTAGGGTCATTAGGCATTTAGCTTATTTCATACGTTTATATTAATTATTGTAAGCGAGGTCTTCGCCTCGCTTACAATAATTCCCCTTACAGTCAAGGCAGCAGGTTTAGGGCGATCTGTGGAGTTGTATTAGCTTGTCCAAGCATAGCAGCAGCAGATTGTTGCAAGATTTTAGCTTTTGTCGTTTGTGCACTTTCGGCAGCGACATCTACGTCTTGTACTCTAGATCTAGCACCTTGTAAGCCTTCTGAATATCTATCTAGATAATCCATGCTGGAATTCAAGGAATTTTCATAGGCACCACCAAGAGATCTCATTCTCGAGACGTTTCTAATCATGGTGTCTAGTTTAGTTAGAGCATTTGCTGTTAAGGTTGAAGTAGTAGTGTCTACAGCTCTAACGTTTGCAGAGCCTATAGAGAAGCTACTTAGGGCTATGGCTCCTTCTCCAAGCGAGCCGGAATATGTTGCAGTGTGATCAATAAAGAAGCCTCTATTTGCTGTGGTGGTATTTGCTTGAGTTCTAAGTATTATTTGATTACCATCATTAGGTCCACTTTGCAAAGTTATATCAGCAGTACTTCGTAAAAGTGAGACACCATTAAAAGTGGCATTTGCGCCCATATCATTAATGGCAGTTATTCTTTCATTAATTTCTCTTTGTATGGCATCTCTTTCATCAGAGCCGTTAGTGCCGTTTAGACCTTGAACAGTAAGTTCTCGAATTCTTTGTAAATTATCCTGTACTGTTCCTAGAGCCCCATCAATGGTAGAAATCATGGCAAGACCGTCACCAATGTTTCTTTGGGCTTGATCCATACCTTTAATTAAAGTGGTCATTTTTTGAGATATAGATAGTCCAGCTGCATCATCACCAGCTCGATTGATCCTAGAACCCGTTGATAGTTTCTCAATGGATTTTCCCACATCTTTTGTATTT
>JBJTTW010000208.1:0-9465 GCA_046080385.1 bacterium | reverse complement strand
AACATCGCCTCTATCTTCTGACGCATTGCCTCTGTGATATGGTTATACTTGCTCATTGTTTTAGGTTACTTTTTGTTATTGAAACCTTTATACAATGAGCTTCTTTTTCTTAATTTAACTTCAGACTAGATTCTAGGGTTTAATTTTTCAGTCCACTTTACTTTAGCACGTAAAGCGTCTTTACGCAAAAATCTCTAGTAGTAAATCAATAATTTTCTTCGCAGAAGAACTAGGCACAGAAGCAGCTTTCTCAATCAGCCTAGATTTATCTACAGTCCGAATCTGATCAAGCACTATCTGTCCCTTTTTCCCATTAAACTTTAAATCTATTCTACTAGGATAATTCCTAAGCGTACTAGTCAGTGGAGCGACGATAACAGTACTTAGATTCTGATTCAATTCATCAGGGGAAATAATCACGCAAGGCCGCACTTTATTTATTTCGCACCCCACAGTCGGATCTAAGTTAACCCAATAAATTTCAAATCTTCTCACCATGTCCAATCATTTTGATCGAAGTCATTAGAGATTTCTGAAAATTCAGTGATAACACTGTCTAGCTTATCAATCTTAGCTTTCTTAAAAGCATCATTCCAACCAGCTCTCAATGATTTAATCGGAGTGATAATGATTTTCCCATCTTCTATGACAAGCTGCATAGTCTTTTCGATTCCACAAGCTTCAATTACTGGCTTAGGTAAACGAATACCTTTAGAATTACCTATATCAATTAAATCAAGATTCATTTTCATCATGTCCTTTTAGCAGGTAATTACATTGTACACACGAATAATTTAAAAATCAATTAAGACTAGAGAAAATACATCAAATCCCCCATCTTCCTTCTTAGTTTTAAAACAAAGAACCTAGTTTTTAAAGTCAAAATAAGTCAATAAAGCTGCTATGGAAAGAGCATTAAATACTGCTGCCACTGGCATGCAAGCCCAGCAGACAAATATAGATATAATTTCAAATAATCTAGCGAATATTAACACTACAGCCTATAAAAAATCTCAAGCTCATTTCAGTACTTTATTTTCACAGGTATTAACAGCACCAGGTGCCGTATTATCAGATGGTAGGACCAGCCCAAATGGCGTACAGGTAGGACTAGGAGTGGAACTTAGCTCAACCGATAAATCTTTCGGAATGGGTAGTTTAAACAACACCAATGACCCACTAGATGTAGCGATAGAGGGAGAAGGTTTCCTGCAAGTAGTCAACCCAGACGGAAATATAGTTTACACGAGAGATGGAAATTTACAGATAGATGGCCAAACTGGTGAATTACTTAGCAGCCAAGGCTATGGTCTCTTCCCAAGTATCAATCTAGGAAACAATGTTCAAGAAGTTAGAATTCAACGCGATGGCACCATCTCAGTCGTAAGAGGTGGCAGTGCAGAGGAAGAAGTCGTCGGCAATTTAAGAATAGCTAAATTCACAAATAATGCAGGACTTATGGAGTTATCACAGAATCTCTACAAAGAGACTAACGCAAGCGGCAATCCACAAGAGGGCAGCCCTGGTGAATCAGGCTTCGGATCAATCAGGCAGAAGTTCTTAGAATTAAGTAACGTTAAAGTAGTCGAAGAAGTAGTTAACATGATCACCGCTCAGAGAGCCTATGAAGCAAACAGTAATGCCATCAAAGCTTCTAGTGAAATGCTTCAGCAAGCAAACAATCTAGTTAATTAATAAATTTTACGGGCATTTAATAGAATAGATGCTGCGAAGAAAAAAAAGTAAAAAAACTAAATCGTTTTATTTTCAAGTTATAAGTCTTGGTTTAATTTTCGCTTACGTTATATTATTCAGCCTCAGTATTAATGCAGAAGAGGCTTCCCTGAATCCCAGTGCGGCAGCCCCCACTCCTCACAACATTTCCACAACAACCCCAATAGCGTCACCATCAGAAACAGAAACAAAAATAGCAACAACACCAGCTACCACAGAAACCACTCCAACAACAGCAACAAACCCTGAGATAAAAATTGAGAATAAAACTGCGTCCTTAACAAACAGTTTCAACCAGGACACTTCAGCATTTTGGTTAAATTTAAGACCAAAAATACTTGAATATTTAAATAAAAATATCAATGCAAATATTTTTAAATATGAATTAATCGGTCCAACGATGCCGATGAAAAAATTTATCGGAAATGTACCAAACGCGACTGTAACAATATCTGGCTTCAACCCTAATTCTAAAAGCGATATGCAGACCATCATCGCGAAAACCGCAAATGGAGAAGTAATTAGCATAAATATCAAACTCGCTAAATATAGAAATATACTTATCAGTCAAAAAAACCATGAACCGAATGAAGTACTCTCTATAAGCAATTTTCAAAGCGAAAAAAGAACAATTCCGCCACGTGACTATGATCTATACGTAGATCCACCTTTCGGCAGCGTCACCATTAACACCAAATTAGCCACTGGTAGCCCGCTTAAAAGGAACATGCTAGTGGAACGAAAAATAGTTAAAAGTGGTGAACACCTACGCGTCATTAGTGAATCTCAGCATCTTAAACTAGAGTTTCGTTGCCAAGCAGTTACAAGTGGAACCATTGGTAGCATTATCACCGTCAGATGCCCAGATATCAATAAAGCATCAGTGAAGGCTAAGGTAGAGGATTTGGGCCTAGCAAGATTGCTATAATCTGACTTGATGTTAAAAGCGGGTATCGTAGGCTTACCAAATGTAGGCAAATCAACACTATTTAATGCTCTCAGCAACAATGAAACGGCTGAAGCTGCTAATTATCCTTTTTGCACCATAGAGCCAAACACTGCTATGGTAATAGTTCCAGACTCTAGGCTTAAAGAGTTACAGATCTTAGTTAATGGTCAAAGAACAGTTCCAGCAGTTATTGAATTCGTTGATATCGCAGGCTTAGTCAAAGGAGCTAGTCAGGGAGAAGGGCTTGGGAATAAATTCTTATCAAATATAAAAGAGACTGATCTTATAGTCCATGTTGTAAGATGCTTTGATGACCCCAATGTTATTCACGTCGCAGGGAAAGTAGACCCAGTAGATGATATTAGCCTTATAAATACAGAGCTTGCCATTTCAGACTTAGATTTAGTCGAAAAATGCAGAGAGAAATATTCTAAAAAACTCAGAGCTGGTGAAAAAGAAATAGTAGAAATAGATGCAATATTTGAAAAAATACTTCCTCTCTTACAAGAAGGACTACCAGCTAAAGCCGCTAATCTCAGTGAAGAAGAGAAGTTTAAAATTAAATCCTACGGATTACTCACATTGAAAAAAGTTATATATGCAGCGAACGTTTCAGAAGCAGATATTGCGGAAGATACTAATGAATACGTGGATAAAGTCCGTAAAATCGCAGAAGAAGAAGCCTGCGGGCTAGTCATGATCTGTGCTAATGCTGAAGCGCAGCTGATTGGACTAGAAGACGAAGAAAAAGATGAATTTTTAAAAGAACTAGGCGTAAAAGAGATGGGCTTAAAGAAACTTATCAAAGAGACATACAGACTGCTTGGACTGCAAACTTATTTCACAGCTGGGGAAAAAGAAGTCAGAGCTTGGACTATAGGCATCGGAGATAAGGCTCCTAGAGCCGCTAGTAAAATACATACTGATTTTGAAAGGGGCTTCATCAAAGCAGAAGTCATCTCCTATAATGATTTCATTCAATGCAAAGGCAGAGTTGCTGCACGTAGTTCAGGAAAATCTCGCGATGAAGGAAAAGAATACATAGTGCAGGACGGGGATGTAATAGAGTTTAAATTCAATGTCTAATAAAATGATAAAATTATAATCGTGGTAATGACCGAAGATTTCTACGAGCTTTTAGGTGTTAATAAGACTGCTGATGAAGCGGAGCTTAAATCTGCTTATAAAAAAGCTGCACGTAAATATCACCCAGATAACGCAGAAACAGGTAATGAAGAGCTTTTCAAAAAAGTAGGTGCCGCCTATGATGTCCTTAAAGATCCTCAAAAAAGACAGATTTATGACCAGTATGGAACAGAAGGCTTAAAAGGTGCTAGCGGCTTTAGTGGTGCTGGAGCAGAGGGTTTCGGTGGTTTTGAAGATTTAGGAGATATTTTTTCTAGCTTCTTTGGTGGTGGTTTTAGTGGCGGCGGAGCTAAAGCACAGAATCGTCCAACTAAAGGGCAAGATCATGAAATTAGCATTCAGATAGACTTTATGGATGCAATAGAAGATAAAACTAAAAAAATTAGACTTAATCCTCTTGATTTATGTAAATCCTGCAATGGGAAAGGTGCTGAAAACCCTAGTGACATTAGCACCTGCGGTACCTGCAATGGAACAGGTCAGGTAATGAGTCTTCAGAATACTATATTCGGACAAGTAAGGCAAACTATTACTTGCCCAAGCTGTCACGGCAGTGGAAAGTTCATTAAAAACCCTTGCAAGCCTTGTAATGGACGTGGTTACAAACGTGAAACTAAAGAAATAGAAGTTACTATTCCTGCGGGAATAAATGACGGCACCACCATGAGATTATCTGGGCAAGGGGATATTGGCAAAAATGGTGGTCCTCGCGGTGATATTTATTTAGTAGTAAGGGTGCGCTCTCACGATAAATTTAAGCGTGATGGAGCAGATATATACTCCACTGTAAAAGTAGGTTTCGCCGAAGCTGCACTCGGTTATGAGCTAGAAGTACCGACTATTTATGGCGAACAAAAACTTAAAATCAAGCCTGGTACTCAATCCCATGAAGTCTACACCATAAAAGAAGCAGGCATGCCTATAATTAATCGTAAAAATCGTAAAGGTGATCAATACGTCAATGTAGAAGTCGTCATACCGAACAATTTATCTAAAGAAGAGAAGAAACTTTTAGAGGAATTTCAAAAGCTGCGGCGGGACAAGGACATAAAAGTCTAACCCAATAGAATCCTTTCTGTGCCTGTAGTTCAACCGGATAGAATATCGGTCTCCGAAGCCGAAGGATTGGGGGTTCGATTCCCCCCAGGCACACCATTTTATTTATCTCATTCATAACAATATCTGGGGGCAATCGAACCCCAAGGGGTTGATTCTTTCAAGCAAGCTTGCAAAGCTTGCCCCCAGGCACACCATTTTATTCATCTCATTCATAACAATATCTGGGGGTATCCACTTTATTATTAAAGCTTAATGCGCTATCCTTTAATAAATAAAATGCTTATTAAAGGATAATTTATGCCTTCTTCAAAGCCTTCAGCATATGGCACACACATTCAAAGTACCACTTCAGGGGAACTGGTCAACGCCTTCATGCCTGCGGAACTGCCCTTAAACCCTCCCCTCGATCTAAATTCGCTGGAGTCGCTTCTTGAAAAAGCCTCCCGCAAGCTAGGGGAGCTAAACGGAATGGCATCACTATTGCCGAATGTGAACTTGTTTCTATACCATTACATAAGGCAAGAAGCCTTGTTGTCATCTCAAATTGAAGGAACGCAATCGTCTTACCATGATCTTATGCTCCATGAAGCACTAGAAACTCCTAGCGTTCCACTGGAAGACGTGGAAGAGGTGTCGACATATATTCAAGCCATTCAGCATGGCGTCACACGCCTGCAAAAAAAAGACTTCCCACTTTCCCTACGATTGATCCGCGAAGTGCATGAAAAGCTACTCAACAACACCCGAGGCATGCACAAACAACCTGGTGAATTTCGCCAATCTCAAAACTGGATAGGCGGTAGTCGCCCAAGCAATGCCCTTTTTGTGCCACCGCCCCCTGAAAAATTAGCGGATTTATTGAAGAATCTAGAAGCCTTCATCCATGAAGAGCAAAGCAATTTGCCTCACTTGGTGAAAGTCGCCATGCTACACCTGCAATTTGAAACTATCCACCCTTTTTTAGATGGTAACGGTCGGGTAGGGCGTTTGCTGATCACACTTTACTTGATTGATAAAGGCTTACTAGATGCCCCGATTCTATATTTAAGCCTTTACCTTAAAACCCATCGACACACTTATTACCGCTTGCTTCAGGAGGTTCGCCTAGCGGATGGCTGGCTTGATTGGATACGTTTTTTTCTACAAGGTGTGATAGATACTTGCGATTCGGCGATGGCTCAAACCAAAGCCCTAAACACGTTAATTAGTACAGATGAGGCAAAGCTTGCCAGCCAAGGCAGGCAAAAAGAAACCTTGTTAAGTGTGTTTCACTTCCTCTTAAATAAGCCAGTCTTGTCGATTCCTTATGCGTCAGAACAACTAAGACTTTCTCAACCGACGGTGACGAAAGCATTTCAGATGCTTGAAGCGTTGGGTATTGTACAAGAAGAAAGCGGTAAACAAAGAGGCAAGCTTTATGGGTATTCAGCTTATCTTAGACTGTTAACCTTAACCAATCCTTAACAGATATCGCATACATATTAATATCCAATGCCATTTTGGAAACTTCTCTTTTGAATTAAAGAAATCAATACACAAGGAATCATCTTTTGAATATACCTTTAGCTATATCAAACTTAAAAGCTAAATCATTAGGAAATAGCCCTAGTGAACGTGGCTATAATGGCACGGCTAAATTTAAATTAGGTGATTACAGTAGGAATTTCCTTCTTAACCCTAATGATGCTGGTTTCATTAATAATAGTGAAAATGATTTTATTACTAAAGCTTTTAATAACCATAAATCTGCAAAAAATCCGAGTGAGCTAATGGCTAGTTTAGATTCTATGAATATGGATCTAATCAGTCTCAGCATCGGCGATATGGAGCCGCAAGTAGATAATTTAGGTTTCTCTATAATGGATTTAAATAAGTTTACGTTCTTGGGCGGGAATTTAGCTGAGGGTGAAACAGATTTACTTGGAATAATACGCCAGCAGCTATTTCAAGCACAGAGCGTTTTAGAATCGACTATTAGAAAGGCTCTTGCTGATCCGAGTATAAGCTCTGTAGATAAACAGAAGCTTGAAAGCTATTTAACTAATATTAAATCTGCGCGCGAATGGCAACCACAAGCGGTGACAGGCAAAGCCCAAATAGATTTCAATGCTTGGGCAAATGATAAAAATTCTTTAAATACTACAGGAAGTAAAACCCTCAGTGAGCAAGGCATTCAAGCCCTTAAAAGAGTAGAAGGGTTCTCTGCACGATCTTACTCAGATTATAGTCAGCACACGAATGGCTATGGCACTAAAGCAAAATATGCAGGAGAGACCATAGACCCACAAACTGCTGAATTAAGATTAAAAGATGATCTTAAACATCGTGAAGCTTTTATCAATCGAGTCGCTGAAGCAAGATTAGAAAAAACAGGTAAAGGTTTAAGCCAAGCTCAGTTCGATTCTTTAACTATGATGGTCTTTAATCTTGGTCTAGGACAAGCGCATGAAGTACATCAAGCCGTTATAGATGGTAAAGATGAATTAGTACCTAAATTAATGAATAAATATGTACATGCTGGCGGGAAAGCACTCCCAGGCTTAATTTCACGCAGACAACAAGAAGCAAGTCTTTATGCTTACGGTGCTGAGCAACTAAGCCATGCTGAAACGGCAACCAGTTAAAGAAGTGATGAAAAATGAAATTTTTCATCACGGACTGTCAGGTAAAGAGATTAAGAATTTTGCTCTAACTCCGCCTGCAGAGATCGCTTGAATCCCAGCTATACTTTTTGCAGTTTGAGGATTAGTAAACTTAGCAATGGTACCAGCCTTCTTAAAGAGTTCTAAACTATTAGCCACTACTGCTGTAGTGCCATCAGTGTAAACTATCTCAAAAGACGTATCAGGCGGGAACTTCGTTCCAGCTTTCTTGAGTTTAACGGTTACTATATTATCAGCATTAACAGAAACATTACCTAGGGTAGAAACCCCTTTACCAGTAGCAGCTATAGTAGTTACATCTAAGGTAGTGCTAAAAGTTCTTCCTTCCGAAAGTACTGTCAAAGTAAAAGTACTTGCAGTAGTAGGAAGGATGGCAGCATATTTACCTGTCGCTATTTTTCTTACAGGCACATTATTTACTCTAGCAGTATCTTCTACATCTTCAAAATCGAATCCATCAGTGGCTGGAGTATTAAACAAAGCAATTACAGTACCTTTATTCGTGATAGTGGAAGTTAATAAGGTAGGAACGAGGGTATCAAAAAAGCCATCTTCTTTGGTAGGCACTGTTATTTCCTGTACCTGAGCTACCAAAGGCGTTCTCGTACTAGTAGGTAACTGGGTAAGTGTAAGTTTAGTTCGAGGAGTCGCTCTGAGACTAGCAGTAAAGCTACCATTATCTAAGACTGGCACTGTAACACTTTCAGCTCCACCGCCCTGTGGATTAATCTGAGCTACGACCTGAATCATCGTACCAGGCTGCAATAGCCCAGCAGCTCCAGACACCGTAGTTTTAAGATCACCAGTCGCATCAGCGACGCCATTAATACTAGGTAAATCCGTAGACTCTGTAGTGATTAAAGTATTAGCCGTTAATAATTTTAAAGCAGCATTATCGGTCACTGAACTAATGGCATTATCTAATTTATCATCGGCATCAATCACAGTATATTTAGCTAAGTCATTAGTAGTAACACTCGCTGGATTATTCCAATTTATTAATGTAATAGGGTCTGCTAAAGCACTACCAGCATAAAGATCAGCAATAGCATCACCTAGAGTACTAGTACCAGCATCACCAACTGGAATAAAAATATTTTCGGCTGGCGAAGAAGCTGTAACTTTAGAAACTGCATTCGCCACATTAGAACCGACAACTACATCTTCATCAGCACCACCAGTAGAATCATTCGCTTCAATCCAGCAAACTATATCATCTTCAGCAAGTGTTGTACTTGCAGTTCCAGCTTTAATTTTAAGACCTCGAAGAGTAATAGTAGTAGCGACATCAGCAGCTCTTACAGTAACAGTAGAAGGCAAGGCTAATGGTAAAACTATTTCATTAGCGCCATTACCGATAGCTAAAGTACCTGGTTCTATAGATAGATCTGAAACTAGTGCTGTAACACCAGTCACCCCATCGAAGCCAGAAGCAGCAGTCGAAAGAGTAGTCGCACAGTGAAGTTCTATAGCTTCAGGTGTAGCCTCAGTAAATGAAACTGGTCTGCCATCAGCAGCAGAGCCCAAAGGGATGGCATCCGCGACTTGTTCTGTAATATCTAAATCAGGCAATAAAGTCGCTACTGGAGTAGCATTTACGAATCTTGCTGCTTTAGTTATAGCCCCAAGAACAGTTCTCTGAGCACCATTAGTCGTCTCAAGAACAGATCTAACCTTACTAGTCGTAGTGCCTGCTTTCTGGTAAGCAGATGTCGCTTTATCAGAGAAAGACACTTTTAAAAATTTAGATATCGTTCCCAGAGAAGCTGTGCCTATAGAACTAATGATGATATCATCGGCTGGATCAGCTGTACCAAGAGTATCCACAAGATCTATCGTAACATTAGTGTCTACAACTGAATCTGTTACGACAAGAGCATGTGGCTTAAGTCCTAAAAATATTTTCTTTTTCAC
>JBJTTW010000207.1:0-7587 GCA_046080385.1 bacterium | reverse complement strand
CTATTTTTAAAGATACAAGGGTTAGTTTTTGATTTTCCATTTGCATGTTTAGGTTTGAGTTTGTCTATAGCATAATTAAAGCCTTGGCAGAATCTTACAATCGCCCCCAAAAACGTCCAAAGCCACAACGATATTATAATTTCTGCATAGATACCACATAAAAAGTCTTTAGAGAAAAGGATTACTATTCCTAGCAGCACTGAAGATATAGATAATATGACTGAAAACCAAAAGCAGTTAATAAACTCCTTATAATTTTCAACCCTACTCTTTAAAGATTCTAAAGCAGGGGCATTACTAACAAGAATGCTGATTAAAATACTCCCAGAAAAACCAGCAATTATAGAGGTTGCCGTTGTTAAGTTTTCAACGGGGGACACTTCATCAGTAAATAAAGTGATGGACGACAATAAAGAGTGATCTTCTACTAGAAAATATAGAAGCAACAAAATAGCAGAAGGTATTATTAGAAATAGCCACCTCATAATAAAAGATTTAAGTTGAAGCATAGTCTCTATATTCCCTCTTGAAGTTATTATAAGATGTTGTTAAAAAAGTTCTGACGTAGTCAAAGTTATAACTACCTTCTTCTATCGGTAGCTTTTCTTCAAAAGAGATAGAGCCGTTTAATAAGTCAATTATCTTACTAGAAGTATCCCAGATTCTTAATGTATCCAAGTCCTGCGGAGCTATATTACTTAAAAGGGCAATAGGGTCTTCAATGTTTTCAACTTCTTTTAATTGAATAATATATTTCTTAGACTTTACTATATGGTTTTCCTCACTAAAGAATAATCCTAAATTAATGTTTACTAGACCAATCTCTATATCTTTTATTGGAATTTGCTTCTTCTTAAATCTGTCTATTGACGTTTTGTCTGGATAGAGGCATAGCCTTGATGGAATAGTTAGATTTTGAAAAACCAATTCAAGAAATTTACAGTTTAAATTGTCTTTCGAGTTAGAGGCTAGAATTACGGTTCCGTCATTAAAGTTAGCCAAGAAGTGTAATTCTAAAAAATTATCTATTGATTTATTTTCTGTTTTGAACTCATCCCAAGAAGAGATTCTTGCCGTAGTGAGTGATGGAGATAGGCTCTCAACTCGCTTTATCGCCTGTTTCCAAATAGACCCGAGAATAAAATTGTCATCATTATTGACTCTCTCAATACGCCTCAAAGCCACTGCAAATAGTGTTTCATTATTTTTATCTTTGGATTCAAAAATACAATCTTTTGGAGAATTTGATTTTGTGATGTATTCTTGAAGTTTATTTTTATAGAGCATACTGCTTTGATATGTAACCTTATAAACTTGTCCTATTATTTTTATTTTTTTTGTCTTCACGCATATACTTTATCAATCATTCAAACCTATGTCAAAGGGATAAGTGTGTAACTTTATTTTAGACGCATAAAAGTAAAAAAACTTGGCTTATTTCTCTGTATTTTCCTTCTCCCCCCCTACGGCTTTTGCATAGTGAAGAGCTGAACTCGGGGACCCACACTCCGTGTGGGGTGAAGCGAATCACTATGCAAAAGCCTCCTATTGATAGTTACTAATCTGCGCCTTCTGCAAAGCCGCCGAATAATCTATAGAAATAGTTTTAAACTGAGTATAGGTATCTAAAGCAGCATAGCCTCCTTCGCGAGAGCCATTGCCGGTCTGTTTCCAGCCACCAAAGAAGCTCGCTCCGCCACACTCCGCTCCAATAGTCGGTGCATTAAGATATACCAGTCCAGATTCAAATCTGTGTAAGGCTTTCATGCCAAGATTTATATTTTGAGTGTAAACGGCATTAGATAAACCATAATCTACATCATTTGCGATTTTCAGGGCTTCATCTAGAAATTTTTCTGGGTCTTTTTCATCTAATTCAAGTACAGAAAGTACTGGACCAAATATTTCTGTTTTAGCTAAAGGGTTTGAGGATGTGATTTTTAAAATAGTCGGAGCATAGTAATAGCCACCGTTAGAGCCGTCATCTAAGATTTTTCCACCACAAATGAGCTCAGCGCCAGCATTTAAACCTTCTTGAACTAATTTATCTATTTTTAATAACTGCTTATGGCTGATGATAGGAGCGTAGTTGTCAGCTCCTTTTTTATGGGTTTTATCATAAAAAGCTGAGATCTTTTCTATTAAAGTAGGTATTATTTCATCGCCCTTATGTTTATTTATAATCAGTCGACTTGTACTAGTACAGCGCTGGCCAGCAGTACCATAGGCTCCCCAGACTAATCCTTCTATAACCAGTTTAGAGTCTGCATCATCTAAAACCACACAGCTATTTTTACCACCTAATTCTAAAGCACATTTTTTAAAAGACTTAGCAGCATTTTCCGCGATAATCTGCCCAACTGCTGTTGAGCCAGTAAAACTAACTATTTTAATTTCAGGCCTAGCGAGTAATTTACTTGAGACATCTGCTCCTCCCACAGCAAGCTGTGCTACTCCTTCTGGTAAGCCACAGTCGTTAAGAACATCGACTAAAATTTTACCGCTTAAAGGTGCATTCTCAGATGGTTTTAGAATGAAGGTATTTCCTGAAATCAAACAAGGTGCTATTTTCCAACTAGGTACCGCAGCTGGGAAATTCCAAGCTGTGATTAATAAAGCTGGTCCTATAGGCTGTTTTATAGTATAGATGGATTTATTAGGCATTTCAGAATTCCCGACTATTCCATATAATCTTCTTCCTTCACCAGCAAAGAACTCTAGTGTATCTATGACCTCTTGTATCTCTCCCCGTGCTTCTTCTAGAGATTTTCCATTTTCTGAGTGCAGTATTTTTGCGTAATGTTCTTTATGCTCAATGTAATTTTTCGCACATTTAAGTAAATATTTAGCTCTTTCTGGTGCTGGAATCTGAGACCAAGTTTTAAAAGCTTTAGCTGATTTATAAAGCATTTTATCGATTTCAAAGTCAGTAGATATCCTATGTTCTGAAATAACTTCACTAAGATTACGAGGGTTTTTATTAATTAGTAAATTATCTTGGATTTCTGCTGTCATAAATACTTATTATCTCGTGAAGAAGCATTACTTAGCTAGTTTATTTATGAAAATGCGGCAAAGGCTGTCGAGTACCGAGCTTAACAGTATAATTTTATAGCTTCAGTAATGGTTTCTAAGCCTTTTTGTATATCAGTTTCACCCATAGTCAAATCTGGGGCTAATCTGATAATGTTGCCATATGCTCCACAAGGTAAGACTAGGACTTGTTTAGAGTAAGCATATTCTTTAATTTTAGTAGTAATTTCACCTGAAGCAAACTCAAGACCTATCATTAAACCTAGACCTCTAACTTTAACGGGGCTGTGTATCTCAGTGTCACTGAGTTTGTGGGAATTGGAACCTGGGAATTCATTCTCAAAGTATTTAAAAATATACTCTGAACTATCCAAAACTTTATCCATTACTTTATCTCGTTTAATTATTTCGATCATTTTCAAAGCAGCCCTGCAACAGATAGGGTTTCCGCCATAAGTACTACCGTGTGAGCCTGGAGGCATTTTATACATTAATTCCTTTCTAGTCGCAAAGGCTCCTAGCGGCAAGCCACCTGATAGTCCCTTCGCCATTAATTGAATATCAGGTACCACTCCATAGTGCTCAGAGGCAAACCATTTTCCAGTTCTTGCCATGCCGCTTTGGACTTCATCAAAGACTAATAATATTCCGTGTTTATCGCAAAGCGTGCGAAGATGTTTTAGGTAATTTACATATTCTATCGGTGCTGGTAAATAACCACCTTCACCTAAAACTGGCTCTATAAATATCGCAGCGACTGATTCTGGAGCGACATGTGTCGCAAACATCAGCTCTATCTCTTTATGCATCTGATTTTCAAAACTGCGGCGTTCATCTATAGTTTTACAGGCAAAAGTATTAGGAAAATTAATAACATTAACTCCAGGGATAAGTGGGTCAAAGTACTTACGGTAAGAGGCTTTAGATGTGGTGAGTGCCGTGGCTCCTAAAGTTCTTCCGTGAAAAGAGCCGCGGTGAACTATAAAATTATTACGCCCAGGCTGTAGAATTTTAATTAATTTAAGTGCACCATCAGCTGCTTCAGCACCACTATTACAGAAAAAAGTGCTGTTAATCTCTCCTGGCATAATTCCAGCTAGGGCTTCTGCTAGTTCGATATTCGCAGGATAGTGAACGACACAGCTAGTATGAATACTTTCTTGTGCTTGTTTGGTTATAGCTTCTACTACTTCTGGATGTGAATGTCCAAGCTGATTTACCGCAATGCCGCTCGTCATATCAAGATATGGCTTATCATTTAGATCATAAATGTATGATCCAGAGGCTCTTTTAGCTACGAAATGAAAAACTCTTCCTAGTGCAGGCGATAGGTATTCTGCGTCGCTAATTAGATAAGCCTGTTCATCTCTCATATTAGTAATTTACCATGTTGCGACTGCTTGCAAACCTACAAGTTAAAGGCTAACGCGGAAATTCGAGTTTCGCTACGTACCCATATTGTTTTTACTGAGATTATAAAACTCTGTTGAGTGTCTATTTTGATATAAGTATACGCCTACATAATTTCCGAAAAGACTAGCATCGAAATGAATACTGCTTGAAATTTGAGTTAATGAATTAAAGAATTTTTGGATAGACTCTTCATCTAAGACGAATTTTGAAATTAATAGAGCAAGACCATATTCACAGCAGTTAAAAGCTTTTCGGACATTCTTGAAAATATAGTCTTGAGCTTCAGATGTGCTAAGTGAGTCGAAAATTCCGAAGGTGCCGATCATAGTTGCGAAATGAAAATGTTTAAAGCCAAATTGCATCTGTGCAAAATCATCATTAATAAAATTTACTGGTAAATTTTTAGCTTGAGCTGCTTTGCAGGAGCTAGCATTTATTTCGATTCCTGTATAATCGATACTTTCAAGTAATTTAGCTTGCTTTAAATACGCTGCATAAAAGCCGTTCCCTGAACCAATATCAAGCAGCCTTAATTTATTTTCTGGGTTGAAAGCCTTATAGTTGATATAGTCCTGAAACATCGCCGTAGCTTTTTTGTAATAAAAAGTAGACATTTCTTGACTAGTCCAGCTGTCAGCTTGCGAAATCGAGCCAAATTCAGCGAGACGCTTACTGTAATGAGACGTTTGGTCTTGTAAGTAACGTTGATGTAAGTCTGAGTTATTACCTGTGCTCATAAATTAGTGAATTAATCTTTTAATCCTGAGATTGTTATTCCCTTAATTAAGGTTTTTTGTGAGAAAAAGAAAATTATGAGAATAGGTAAGACCATTATAATCGCTCCAGCCATTAAAGGACCCCATTCTGCACCACCTAAGCGTGAAAGATATTGTTGTAAAGCGAGAGACAGAGTATAGTTTTTCTCGGAAATTAGAAATATGCTGGGCTTGAGTAGGTCGTTCCAAGATATTAGAAACTGAAATAGAATCACTATCATGATTATAGGCTTAGATAAAGCCATATAAATATCTAACCATATGGTAAATTCACTGGCTCCGTCTATCTTGGCTGAATCCCTTAGTGTCTTAGGTATGCTTAAAAAGAACTGTCTGAAAAGAAATATATAATAAGGTAAACCAAAGAAATAGGGAATGATTAATGGCAGAAAGCCTCCGTATAAGCCAGTTTCCTTGAAAAGAAGAAACTGCGGTATTAATAAAGTCATCTCTGGGAGCATCATAGTCCCTAAAGTGATACTAAAAAAAATATCTCTACCCTTCCACTCTAGTACTGAAAAGGCGTAAGCTGCTAGAGATGAAGCTATTACTACGCCAAAAATATTAAAGAGAGCTATATAGAAAGTATTTTGAAAGGCTTTAAGAAATTCAATAGCTTCAAAAGCAGTGATGAAGTTTTTAAAAGTTAAAGGATCGGGTAACAGGCTTGCTGTACTTGAATAGATCTGTGCCTGCTCTTTTAGGCTTGTAAGAATGATTAGAGATAATGGAGTGATTAATATTCCAGAAACTAATAAAAGCAGGAAATATTTACTTATTTTTGACAAACCAATCTCCACTTGCTTTAGCGATTAATTTATTATCTTCTGCTGATTTTATTTCACCTTCAACATAAATTATGGTTGAACCCATTTTTACGACTTCGGCTGTAGTAATGAGCTTGTCGCCAAGCTTTCCAGCTCTAAGGAAATTTACATTCATCTGTAATGTAACTACTTTCTCTGCCTTATCTAGCAGGGCTGATGTTACCGCTGCTGAAAGAGCTATGTCTAAAAGACCATTAATTACTCCACCATGTACAGTGCCACCGATGTTTAGGTGTTCTTTAACTATGATTAACTCTACAACACATTTACCAGCATTATATTCGACAAAATCTGCACCTAGTAAATTACCATAGCCACTAGGATCTCGCTTCATGACCATAAATATATTATGTCATCTATTTTAAGGTTCATGGGGAAACGATAATTTTAATGGAGTCGATTAATTATTAGCCTATTTCTAAAATTGAAAGTATCGGATGTGATTTTTTCATTGAGAATCCAGAATTTTTAACTATTTCAGCAAATCTTTTCATATCATGAACGCTATCTAAGTGATATGGCTCTACTTTTAATTCATCAGTCGCATAATCAATAGTAATTTTAGTTAAAGGCGTCACATTATTATCTTCACCTGAAATCATAAATTTTAGATGATTCATAATTTTAAAACTTAATACTAAAAGTTCATATTCTGGTGATCCATCTGAATTTACACATACTGGCTGAGCTGTATCACTGAGTTGCAATCTACCAAAATAATCTCTGACAATATTTCCTTCATAGTCTTCACAAATAAATACTTGATATATCTCATCATCTTCATCCTGAATAAAGTAGTATTCAGCTATCGTTTCACCAAAGCTATTATAGGCTTGTAAGCTTAGTATGTCATTGTCAAATAAAGCTTTCCCGGCAGAAGTGAAAATATTATCTACTGTAGTTTTCAGAATTTCATTAAAATTAGGGTCATTAATGTCTAAAATAGCAGATTCATTAGTTTTTGCATGCTGTGCAAGTTGTTTGAGAATTACTCTTTTAAATTTAGCTACATTAGAACGCACTAACTCGTCACTAGCAGCTTCATAATCTTCTAGTGTAAAATAATCGAGTTTTTCTTTGTTTTCTAATATTGCCATTTTGTTTTATCTATATTGTTCCCTAATCAAAGTCCCGGCAAAATCTTAATAGTTCAGAAAAATTAAAACTCGCGTAATTACCGCTTAGTACCTCTAGGGAGTATAGCTCACAATAATTTGCCATTCTTTCTGATCCATATTTTTGAAAATAAAATTCTAAATCTTTAAACTCTTCTTCTGAGATTCGTGCAACCTGTACGCCACCATTTATTGTAGCTAAATCATCTAAGAGTTTATTGAAAGTTTCATGAGTAGGTTCTTTATAACTAAAATTAATCATAACTTCTAGTGTTTTACTAGATAGATTCATCCGACCGTCTCCTTTTTGGTTCCTAAGCTTTGTGTAGTAGCATCGTCTCCATCTGTATTTCCTGTAATGGCAGCTATGGTATTGCTACTGTCTTTTAATTTCTCTGCGAGTGTTTTATTAGTGGTGGTGCC
>JBJTTW010000206.1:0-1768 GCA_046080385.1 bacterium | reverse complement strand
CATCAGCCGCCCTGTAGTTAATTATTTTAGGAGCAAGCTTACTAATATTAGAGGAAGCTAACATAGTCTCTTGTGCGTTAGCCCAAACTTGTTCCCTAATTTGCTTAATCGCATTAACTGTCGATTCACCCAAAGTTTTTTCTAACTCTGAATTTATCGGTCCCTCTAGAATAGGAGCAATAATTTCATGTATATTTTTAGCAAACTCTTTACCAACTTCTTTATCACCTGCGATAGAAAAGGCATCTTGAATTCTTTTATAGACATTTACAAATTCACCATTTTTTTCAGCGGGCTTAGCAAATTCCTTCGGTCCTAAATTTCTCATTAAAGTTAAAGCTAAATTATATTTTCTCTTATCGTCTCTAGCATAGACTGGGGCTTGCATCCTTAAAACAAGATCCTTGGAAATAGTATCGAGCCTTGAAGATGTCTTAGTATTCTCCAACTGCTTACTAAGAAGTGCGAAGGCAGCGTTTTGAGCTGGTTTTAGCTCTTCGTCATCACCCTCCGATTTTAAAGGCAGAAAACTAATTAATTTTTTCATTAAATCCTTACCATCATCGGTAAGTAGATAAGAATTTTTCCCTCTAGTATCAAAATCAGCATTTAATGCATTAATTAATTTTACTGTGGCTTCCTTTGCTTCAATATTAAACTCTATCTCTGGCAGCTTTCTCTTAAAGAACGGTACTTCATCTTTATCTTTAAAATAAGCTTCTAAACCATCTGTCGCTGCATGGAACTCTTTTTTGAGCTTAGTGATAGTCTCTTCTGGATTAGTCTTTAAGTCATAATCACCAAGGGGAGATTTACCATTAGCAATAGATTTGAGATCTAAACTTTCTGCATATGATTGTAGCCCTTGCTCTGGCTCAACTTCAGGCTGATAATTTCTATTATCTCTTCCAAATATCCCTGTTATTGCATTTGATACCATTTTAAAATTTTCCCTTTTGCTTAACTACTAATTGTATTTATATAAAGTCACCCATCTATCAGCTTTGACAAAAAGTTATGGATCTATTAAGAAATTCATATTTACAAATTAATAGCATATAGACATTATAAATAATTATACGTTCCGTCGTCAATACATAATTAAAAAAATAATAAAAATTTTTAAAATAATTGCGGATTTAGGATAAATAATTCTCACCTAGCCCCCTTGCCTCCCTAATTACCCTTCAAGAAATACTTCCTCAACCCCTCCAGCCAAGGATAAACCATCACACCATGAGCAAGCTTTCGCTTACAGTCATCATTAGAAAAGCAAAATGCTTCAGAACCCAAGCTAGAAGCTGCATTAAAATCTTCACTAAGCTTAGCTAATGCATAATTCTACGCCATTTTCGGAGTCATGTGTACTTTGACTTAATGCCATTCTGGAAAACCATTTAACCTGAATAAGGGTCGAGCCTGCAAATCCATTCATAAGCGAGTCAAGTGAAGATATAAGCTCCGCTTAAAGCCCGATACTCTCCACCACCCAATCCGTAACATTCCTCTCCTCTAAAGAAAAATTTACACCTATAACTAGGACTTCTTTTAGATGTGCTTTCCTAGTTTCAGCTTTATCATTAGTAGTTGCCACTTGGATATTCAAATATTTTTCATAATACTTCTTTTCTTTAATTTGCTCTAAAGCCGCCTGAGCAGAGGAATTCACCTTAAACTCAAAAAGATAAACACGGCTATCACTCTCTAAGACTAAGTCTATACGCCCAAGATTAGTCCTATCCTCAGTATTCACTCTAAATGAGCTTAC
>JBJTTW010000205.1:0-454 GCA_046080385.1 bacterium | reverse complement strand
AATAAAGAGGTTCATCGGAATAGATCTATCACTTATAGAGGTGCAGAAGCTTTTAGTTCCTCTTGGTATCAGTTATGTGGGTGAAGCAGGTGAGGTCTCAGTTACTAATAATGCCATGGAATCTAATCAGAAAACGGCTTTTGAGTTTTCATATATGTTTTCTGTACCCAGCTTTAGAACTAAAGATATACAGCGTGAAATAGATCTTATCGAAGAGATAGCTCGAATCTATGGCTATGATAATATTCCAGCTCAGTTACCGCCTATGCAAGCTAGTTTGGAAAATAAAGAAGATATTTTAGCTAAAGATGAATTAGAGAATTTATTAATCGCAGAAGGCTTTAACGAAGTGATTTTAAGTAGCCTAGTTAGTGATACATCTGTGTCTGAGTCAGCGATTAAGATGCTAAATCCATTATCTAAAGATTATTCCGTGTTAAGGACTTCTTTGTTA
>JBJTTW010000204.1:0-6560 GCA_046080385.1 bacterium | reverse complement strand
TTAAATAACTTTCAAACCATTTTTGAGTCTCTTCACTGCTAGATTGGTTTAGCTCGTTTTTCAGGATTTGGATTAGATTTGCTTTAGAGGGCATGGGGCTAGAAAAATTAATCGAAGTTTAGCGAAAAGAATAGAAGTCTTTAAGATACTGCCAAAAGCTAGTATCTTCCTTCAGGGAACCCACCCTCTTAGAGGGTTTGTAGTCCATGATATACAAAAAAAACATGAAAAGAGGAACAAACAGAATTAGGTTAATTAATCCTACATCTAGTTTACTAATGTCTAACATCTCTCTCCTTTATCAATATCTAGCTTTAATAGTACTTCATGAGCTTTATGAAATATTATTAAGCATTTTCTCTATTCTTTTTATTTTCTAAATAATCTAAAAAGGGCTCACAAAGACAAACTGCAAAAGCTCCCGCTACAAAAAGCACAGCACTAATTAAAAACTGTATATCTGCCTGAGTCATCTTACTCTCCCATTGTAACAAACCCTTAAAAGTATAACTATTAGTCCCAAAATAAATCCTGAAACTATATAAATGAAATTAGATATATCAAGATCAGCAGGCATTCCAAGCAAATACATCTTCATAGATTCACCAAAAGGAGTTAACAAAGCTGTTGCAAAAAGCAGGGTTGCCGAATCAGAAAAATTAAAGCCATCGTAAAATTTAAGGGGTCATTTTTCCTCAAATAATTTATCTTGATTCTTTGTTTAGGGTTGATTTTTATTTTTGGGATTCTGCATCTTGCCGAAATACTTATCGTAGTGTGCAGTGTGGCAGAGGAAGCCGTTTTCGTTTGCGAATTTTTCGAAGCGTAGACCGAGTAATAAATACAGTTGATTATCAAGTCTCTCTGTCTCATAAGCATCTGTTTCACGAGGATTTGGGAAAGATCCGTCAGGGTATGGCTTTACCAAGAGGTAGGTTTCCAAATTTATGTAAGAATTCTTGTGTTCGTTGTAGTCTTGAATATTTTCAAAATAACCTTTTTCTGTGTAAAACACTTGAAATCTTGACTCGCCATCTACCTTTGCAATTTGTTTCTCAAGATCTTTAAGAGATCTACTCCTATTGTTTTCATGTTCTTTTATGTCTTCATTTAATTGAGCTAATCTGCTACTTAGAATATTCCGCCCAAAGATTGTGTTCAGTAATTCACTAAGTTTCATTTTGCTAAATTCTTGTACATAGTTATCTAGCATGTGCTTTTGTCCTTGTACCGTACCAGTAGAACAAATATTATAAAGCTCATCGTGACAGGTCTTTGGCTGAACTAAAAATCCTGAATCTTTGAAATAAAACCTATCGTAAGCCTCTGGATATTTAGTTTTCATAATCTCTAGGAGAAATTGAAAATATACTTCATATTTTTTAGTCTCTGAGAGTGTATTGTGTCCAGCCTTTTCAAATTCCCCTTTCCAGTCCTCTCTAATCGTATTGATACTAATTAGAAAATTATTAATCAAACGCTTTAAATCTCTGATAGTGAAAATATGTGCATCAAAAATACGCTTAAAATTTCTACTTTCTTCTTCTAGATTGCTTTCTAAGTTCTTTTTTAAAATTTCTAAAATCTCATATTCATACTCAGATACTTGAAATAAATTTTCATTATCAGTCCTATTAGGCTTGCCATTACTACTTTTATCGAACTGCCTAAAAAATCTCTTTGTATAATACTCACTCATCCGCCCTTTACTCGGGATGTAGTATTCCACTTGCACTATTTTATCTAAGAAATTTCTAGAATCATTCTTCTGTGAGGTGCTGCTCTCTAAAACACTCTCTATATGACTTTTATCATAGATTAATACATAGCTGAGCTGCTGCAGGGATAGGGTGCTTCTAATTAATTTAAAAATATCTAAAATCTCTTTAGCATCTAGCCTGTCTAAATCATCAATAAAAATATAAATTTGCTTGCCATGCTTTTCTAGAGATTCTTTGAGTTCCTCAAATTTACCTTCTGAGTTTGAATGATGGACTAAGTCTATGAAGAACTTTATAAAAGCTGGGATAGCTTCATGTTTAAGTAAATCTCCATATTCTTTTAATGCGCTGCTTTGTGCTGGGAGCTTTGAGGCTAAATGCTCTATGAGACTATCCTGTACACTGTTCTCGCCTTTAAATTTCCAAGGCTCAAACCAAATTGTACTGCATTCTTTTGAGTGTTTATTTCCTAGGCTATTATGTAACTGTTTTCCCAGGCTGGTTTTCCCTGATCCCCATGCTCCGATAATGCCAAGGACAAAGGATTGTGAACTGCCTTTAGTAGCTAGTAATTTATTTTTTAGTAATGATAAATCCTCTTTACTGATCTTACTTTCATGTATAGTGTCTAGCGGTTCGTCTAGGAGGAAGGGATATCTCTGTTCTTCTGTTTTATTTTGCGAAAATATCTTTAATATCTTTTCAGTATTTTTCAGTATGCGATGGCGATGATTAAATAAACGTCCTAGAAAAATAAAACCTATATAGATTAAGTAATAAGCTAGTATATATAAAAAATTCCACCACTCATCCTCGGTAAAGCCATTTTTGATGTAGTTTATAAACAAGCCAAGACAGAGACTTAAACTTAGTATCTGAATTATTTGATTGTTAATTAGTTTCCTTATAGAATGATTTAATAGAGCTAGACCTAAAATACTTAAATATGAAAGTATCGTCATTAGTGGCTTTTCTTGGATAATGTCCGTTAATGCTTTTAGATTATTGAATATAGTTTCTGAAAATAGCGATAAGAGTAATGCTAATGGGATACTTGATAAAAGCACTATTCCTATTTCTTTCATATTAGTTTTAATCATTAAGGGCATTTCTAGCTTCACGTCTAATTATTAAAGCATAAAACTTAAATCTAAATTTGAGTTTATTTTCATACAGAATAGGAGTGTAACTCCTATTCTGTATGAAAATGGGTATAATCTATATCATGCTCAAGTACATAAAAAGAAGCCTAGAGCCACTAATACTTAAAAGTATAAAAAATTTTCCTGCTTTAGTAATCACTGGAGCTAGGCAAACTGGTAAATCTACTTTGATTAAACAGCTTTTCCCTGATGCAGCTTATCTAAGTTTTGATTCTTTGAGCCTTAGGAATTATGCGAAAAGTGATCCAGTTGGTTTTTTGTCAGAATATTCTGGAGTCTTGATTCTAGATGAGATACAAGAGGTACCAGAATTACTATCGTATATAAAAATTGAAATAGATAAAAATAGAAAGCCAGGAAGATTTATTATCACTGGCTCACAGCAATTCTCCTTAATGGAAGGGGTGCAAGAGTCGCTTGCTGGCAGGGCTGCTATTCTTGAGCTTAGTACTTTTTCTTTCCTTGAGATTCAATCTAAAATAAAAAAGCTTAAGTGGCAGGAGCTTGCCTATAGAGGCTGCTATCCTGAAATCTGGACTAATAAAGGAATAGATATTGAGCTTTGGTATAGTTCTTACGTAAAAACTTTTATTGATAGAGATATTAGTAAGCATTTAAAAGAACAAAATCTCTATAATTACGGGCGCTTTATTGAATTGCTTGCCGTGAGAACAGCTCAAGAATTAAATATTACAAGCTTATCTAAAGAGTTGGGTTTAGATCAAAAGACTATACAGACTTGGTTATCTTTTCTAATCCGCTCACAGATAGTTTTTTTAATCCCTCCTTTCTATAAAAATCTAGGTAAGCGCATTATCAAAAAGCCTAAATTATATTTTTATGACACGGGTCTAGTTGCGAGTTTAACTCGTCATAGAAACGCAGGGCTAATTAAAAATGGACCAATGTCTGGAGCGTTTTATGAAAACCTCATTATAAGTGAACTCATGAAACAAAATATGGCAAAGGCTAAACAAAAAAACTTTTTTTATTTTCGTGAAAATAGTGGTCTAGAGATAGATTTAATCATAGATGATCCATTCAATCCTTTAGCTATAGAAATTAAAACTACGATGACACCAAGCCTAGCTGATGTAAGTAATTTAATTAAATTTAGAGAACTCAGTGACACTCAATTCCGCACTCATTTAATCTGCCCATCTTTAGAGAAGCTAAGCTTTAGAGGAATCAAGGTACTGAACCATAATGAATTTTTCTGAACTTTCTTTAATCGCCGTGAGCTTATCTGTATCAAAATTTCCTAAATTCTTATAAGCGAAAGCTAATCTAGGATTGTTTTTTAATGTGCTAGCGTTGCGATGGATAAAATCCCAATATAAATAATTAAAAGGACAAGCATTGCTAGAAACTTTTTCTTTAACATCATATTTGCAGTTTTTACAGAAATTAGACATTTTATTTATATAAGAACCACTTGCTGCGTATGGTTTAGTTGCTAATTTACCAGCATCAGCATAGAGAGCCATGCCTAGAGTATTAGGTAATTCAACCCATTCATAAGCATCTGCATAGACACTGAGATACCATTCATGAACTTCTTGGGGATTGATTCCTGCGATTAAAGCAAAATTTCCAGTGATCATAAGTCTTTGTATGTGATGCGAGTATGCATTTTCTTTGGTCTGTTTAATAACCTGTTTTAAGCAGTTCATTTCAGTCTTATCAGGATCCCAGTAAAATTCAGGTAACTGCCTGTAGGCTTCTAGGGCGTTACTGTTAAGGTAATCTGGCATATATAACCAGTAAATCCCTCGAACAAATTCTCTCCAGCCTAATATCTGTCTAATAAAACCCTCTACTGCATTTATAGGAGCGGAGCCTCTTAAATACTCAGATTCAGCAAGCTTGCATATCTCTAATGGATCTAATAAGCCGATATTAATATATTGTGAAATAACGCTGTGATATAAAAAAGCTTCATTTTCCAGCATCGCATCTTGGTATTTACCAAAATTAGGTAAATATTCTTGCAAGAAAATCTCTAAAGCCTTTCTTGCACCCTCTTCTGTAACGGCAAAATAGAAAGGTCCTATATCACCAAAATAATTACTGAATTTTTTTTCAACGAGTTCTATAACTTCTCTCGTGATTTCATCTAGTTCTGGGATGAATCGTTCAGGTATTTTATTAAGAGTCTTTTTATTACTTAAACTTTCTCGGTTATCATGATCATAGTTCCATTTGCCGCCTAAAGGTTTTTTATTATCAGCCATGAGGATATTATTTTTCTTTCGCATCTCACGATAAAAATTTTCCATAAGAAGATTTTTTTTACCTTTAGCCCAATTGCTAAACTCCTCTTTTGTGCAAAGAAAACGAGTATCTTCCCTAAGTTCAAAAACTATATTAAATTTTTTTAGAAGCTCTGTCCAAGATTTTTGCATTTCTAAAACCCTGTACTCAGAAGCTTCAGTAGAGATAATCTTATGAAAAGCTTGACCTTGAGAGTGTCTGGTTTTAATGAATCCTAATAACGTTTCAGTGAACGATTTGAGACTTTCTTGGCTGTCAAGTTTAATATAATTTACCTTAAAGCCTTGCCCCGTCAGGGATTCTGCAAAATGCCTCATGGCTGAAAGAATAAATACTAATTTTTTTTTATGATGCTTTACGTAAGAACTTTCGTCCCATACTTCCATCATAAGAATTTCATCTTCATCTTTTTTAAATTCTGCAAGCGCAGATAGTTTAGTATTTAACTGGTCTCCTAGAATAATTATGAGCTTGGGCATCTTTTTTTTCTTCTTAATTTGTTAAGTACGCTTCTTAAGGATCCACTGAAAAATGCTGTTTTTAGCATTTTTCGACCCCGACCGAGGTATAAAACCTAGCTCGAGGAGTGGATCCTTAATCTCTTTACCTGACAGTCCGTGATGAAAAATGAAATTTTTCATCACTTCCTTAAGCTATTGTTGCATATCTTGCATATTGCGTAACGCTTTTAGTTTTCTTACCGAGCTCAACTGGATACTCACCATTAAAGGCTGCTAAATTTAATTTATCTTTTTCAATATCTATAGCTTTCACTAAGCCGTTTAGCGATAAATAGAAGACTTTGTCTGCTCCTAAAGATTTTTGAAATTAAATTTATCTTTTATCCTAAATATTCACTTGATATCCCTATGCTATATTTACTTAAGTAATTTCCTGTTTTCTAAGCAGGGCTTATCTTCTGCGCCTTTAGTTCAGTTGGTAGAACGTTGGTCTCCAAAACCAAATGTCGAGGGTTCAAGTCCTTCAGGGCGCGCCACTTTCATTTCTAGTTACAGCACAATTACGGACTTGAACCCGAGGGTTGATTTTTTGTAGCGACCTTGAAGGTCGCGTTTCAGGGCGCGCCACTTTCATTTCTAGTTACAGCATAACCAGTCCCTTTATAATTAAAAAATAAGCTTTCTTTACTTTAATGGGTATATTTTGCTAGCATGATTAAGGCTTCTTTTGGGGAGTTAATTTTTTTATGGAAAAGCTAAAGAGTCTAGATAATAAAAAAGCTAAGCCTGAAAAGAATAAATTCTTGGCTTGGCTTACAGAGGATGACTCACCTGAAATTGGGCTTGCTGTTAAAGAGCCTTTGCCTCAGTATTTAGAGGGTGTTATCTATGAATTTAAGAAGATAGATTGGCCTAGTAGAGAAGAAGTTATTAGAGAGTTT
>JBJTTW010000203.1:0-1213 GCA_046080385.1 bacterium | reverse complement strand
AAAATATTTTACAATTCAAGCAAGATCAATGGTTTGTAAATTAAAATGCGAAGAAGCTAGACTGGGATTGGGGAAATTGATTGTTGCCACAAATGAATTAGATGCAAGCAAATTAAATCCAGAAGAAATACTTAATTACTACAAAGATCAAGGTAAAGTAGAGAGAGGATTTCGTTTCCTTCATGATCCACTTTGCATGGCAGATGCAGTATTTCTAAAAAAAGAATCGAGGATTCGTGCATTAGTTGTAATAATGTGTCTTTGTTTACTAGTCTATGCTATCGCAGAAAAGAAACTTAGAAAAATTCTAGTGGAGACAGGCAATACTATTCCTTCGCAAACTAAAAAACCTACTCAAAAACCCACTATGAAATGGGTCTTTAAACTATTTAGAAATATTCAAGTCGCCTATATCATAGATAATGACAGGCTTAAAACAAATTGTCAATCTTAAACCCGCCGCCAAAACTCTTGTCGGTATTCTACAACTCCATTTGAAACGTTTTTATGATTTGGCACCCCTAGGGTGCGGAATGTGAGTTAAAAGCATCAATAATATTTTTATTTACTTCTTCTGGGTCTATTGAGTCTGGGTTATTTGAACCAGTGAAGACTATCGAAGTGCCTTTATCATTTATAGCTTTATCTAATTTTTCTAAGGCTTCTATTAAGTCGTTATTCTGAGTTAAATGCCCATAAACAGCACCCTCTACAAGGCTGTCCTTAAAAGTCGTTAAAAGTTTTACGACTTTATCCATGGAATCAGTGCCGTGGGTAACGACTATATGATCAGGCTCTTCTGTATTGATAACTCTTGTTAATGTTTCAGCTAATCTAATAACATAGTTAGGATCTATATTTTCACTAAGTATATTGTAGGCAGTATTTTTGCTGCTGACATTGATTTTATTTTCGGCTCTGGTTTTTCTTGGTTTGAGCCGATGGTGCCGCCAGTGGTTACTAAAGCAGCTTCTGCTTCAGTAATTATCGGTCGTCTATAGCTTGACAGGCTCGTCATTCTAGCGGTATTCAGAACCATAGATGTTCTGATTATCTTAAATCAATGAATCTGTTAAGTCAAGTTCTTTTCTACACTAATGGTAAAACTAGCTCGGTGGCTTTCTTGTGGTTTTAAAATTATGGCATTAGGTTTTAATGCTATTTCGCCCGCTCTGCCTTTAGTTTTTTTATTAAACTGTAATTCACTAGCATT
>JBJTTW010000202.1:0-1000 GCA_046080385.1 bacterium | reverse complement strand
ACAAAGAATTAAAATCAACCATGAAACTAGTACTAAAACTAGTATCAAAACTAACACCAAAACTAGTACCAAAATTAGGAAGCACTTTTGAAATTAATAAACTGAAGATCCAAGACTAAGTGCAGAAAAACTCAGTTTAGGAATGGGTTTTAGAATGATTTTGCAGATATCTGTGACTTAAATTATAAGCTAGAATACAGTATCTTACCCGTTCTCTTAATTTCACGAATAAAATCTGGATCTATAAATAATTCTTCATTGTAATAAATCTTTGAAGGAAAGGCGAAAAGCTGTAAATAAGGTTCTCTCAAGCCCGTTTTTTCTTTAATCGTGAAGACGTTCTCTAAAATGGCTACTCCTTCCTTAAATTGTGGTGAAATAACTAATACATCAACATCGCTAAGATCTGTGGCTGTTCCCTTCGCATAAGAACCAAATAAAATTATTTCATCAACCTGAAACTCTTTTGTAATAAGGTTTATCACTTTATCTGTGAGCTCTTTTAATTCGTTAGAAGTTTTTTTTCCAGCCACCGAAAAATCCTTTTTGTTTCGCTTAAGATATGCTGAACATAAGCTTCATTCAGCATATCTTCCATTAATTCTATATCATCAGGATATCTAGTAAGCATAAATAAGCCATTCAAATTATCCAAAGTCTTGTAAATATCATTTTGGAGATTTTCAACAACAACTTTACTAATCAACCTCAACAAATCATGAACCCTTTCTGGTTCTTCATCTTGCTCCACTATTAAGCCTTTCAAGAGCTTTTCTAAAGAACTGTGACATTTTTCTACACAAGTTAAGTACAAACCAACACCAAAAGCCAATTCGGCTGCTCTTAAATCATAACGAGCTATTTTAAGCCAATTCGCTGATTTTCTTTTCATCAGTCATACCCTCAAATAAAGACTCTAAGGGTAATCCAGCATTAATAAAAATTATTCAGGGATTTCACCAATCGAAACTCAAAAATGAACTAATATTTAGCACATGAA
>JBJTTW010000201.1:0-19815 GCA_046080385.1 bacterium | reverse complement strand
AATATGACTTTTTTTAATAAGCTCACTGGCACTCTAGCAACAAACATCGGCAAAGGTGTACTCCAAGGTCTCAAGCAATCTGTTAAAGACCTTAGTGGTGGGTCTAATGCATTAAATAGCTTCGCTTCGCTTATAAACAGTGATGCGACTAAAGTAAAGAAAAGCGAAACTGTAAATTTAAGTGACTTAGATATCACTCCAGGAGAGCTTAGCAATATTCTTAAATTAAGAGAGAGTGCTTTAGCTCAAGGTTCAGAAGAAATTATTTTTAATTTTCGCAATGAAAAATATCAAATGAATGTAGAGTCATTCGACATGAAGCTTGTATAAGAATTTGCTATTTCAGTCCTGAAGCTACGCATTCAGGGACTGTTGCCGAACGAACAAGTTCAAAGCCGAGAAAGCAATATACTAATACTGCTATCAAGAAGCTTGCTCTGTAAGCTTTTTATCATAATGCTTCATAGCATAATAAGTCTGTCCACTCTGAATAAAACCGCTTACTATCATATAAAGCAGAGCACCTGCTGGTAATGGAATAAAGAACATCATCCCCGTCATCATGACTGGCATCATACTTGTCATAGTCTTTTGCATCATTAACTGGGGATCTTCTTCTATTTTCTTAGGATCATCTGGGAATTTAGGAGCGTTTAAATAT
The DNA here is from genome assembly GCA_046080385.1 of bacterium. Taxonomy (GTDB): domain Bacteria; phylum Cyanobacteriota; class Vampirovibrionia; order LMEP-6097; family LMEP-6097; genus LMEP-6097. Next base: position 19,154 of record JBJTTW010000201.1, on the reverse strand, counting down.
GATGAAAGCCAGACACTGAAACCAAATAAAGCGACGAGAATTAATACATCAAAATTTACAGTACCTTTCTTCACATCGTAGACACCAGTAGTACCGAAGTCTTTAATAAAGAAGAATGATTCTGGCTGCAGAGAAGCAGGTAAATAAGCCTGTACCTTAGCAGTACCACCAGCTTTTACGGCGATCACCTTTGCAGTACCATCAGCTAAAGTCTCTAAAGAAACATATTCATTCTCTTTTTTATCACCGAAAAAGCCCCATTTAATTAAACTATTATCAAACTCAGCATCGCCCATTAATTTAGTCGGCTGAATTATAAATTCTTCGCCTTCAAGTAAAGTCACAGACTTACTGTTTAAAGCAATTCTAGCTCGCTTACCTTCAGCATTAACATAAATTTCAGCTTTAGTAGAAGCTTTCACTTCTTTTTTATGCGCGTCAGCAGCCTTTACTACCTTCACATCCATGAATATAGGCTGATCTTTAAAAGGCGTACCAGAAAAAGTCCAGAATAAACCAATCAAAATAGGCATCTGGACCAATAATGGCAGACATCCACCTAGTGGATTGATTTTATTATCCTTATAAAATGACATCATGTCCTGCTGAAAGCCTAGGCGTATGTCTTTTAACTTCTCTGGGTTATCTTTAAATTTCTCTTCTTTCTTTTTAATATCTTCCTGAAGCTTTTTTAACTTAGGCTGCACTACCTGCATTTTCTTGGTACTTTTAATCTGCTTAAAGGTAAGAGGCGTAAGAATAAGCTTTACGATAGCCGTTAGAAATACTATAGACCAGCCAAGACTATTTAAACCGATAGTCTTTAGAAGGGTGTGGAGCTCATTCAGTAGAGGAATGAAAACCGAGTAAGTTATTACAGAAATATCCATCAGAAAATTACTTGAACTAAGCTAGTATAGCTAATTCCTGCTTCACTAAGTCAATAATCTCATAAGGGGTATCTGCAACTTTTACGTTAGCAGCCTCAAAAGCCTCCCTCTTAGACTTAGCAGTACCTTTATTACCAGCAATAATAGCTCCAGCATGCCCCATTCTTTTCCCTGGAGGTGCAGTAACGCCAGCTACGTAACCAATTACAGGCTTGCTAACATTAGATTTAATATACTCAGCAGCCTCTTCTTCAGCGGAACCACCAATTTCACCTACCAGAATAATCATCTCAGTTTCTGGATCATTCTGGAAAAGTTCTAATGATTTAATCTGATCTATCCCAATAATTGGATCACCACCGATACCAATAGCAGTAGAGATGCCTATGTCAGCCTGTTTTAAACCTAAACCAATTTCATAAGTCAAGGTACCAGATCTAGAAATTAAACCTATTTTACCTGGCTTATAAATAGATCCTGGGTGAATACCTATCAAACTCTCCCCTGGAGTGATAATACCAGGACAGTTAGGACCATTCACCAAAGTACCATTAGCCTTAGCAGCAGCGTGCAATTTAACCGCATCCTGTGGTGGTAAACCTTCAGTGATAACTGATATTAAAGGAATCCCAGCTTCGATAGCTTCTAAAGCAGCATCTAAAGCGAAATATGGTGGAACGAAAATTACTGAACAATCTACTCTGAAATGTTTAGTCGTTTCATAAACTGTATCAAAGACTGGAATGCCCTCAAAATCTTGGCCGCCCTTCCCTGGAGTAACCCCAGCTACGATATTCGTACCGTAAGCTTTCATTAAACGGGCATGCGTTCCACCCATAGTTCCTGTAATCCCCTGTACGATTACGTTTGTATTTTTATTAATTAGTACTGCCATTTTTTAACTCTCTTATTATATTCGTATCTCTGTAATTAAGCCTTAGCTGCTAAGCTAACAGCCTCTTCTACTGCCTTCTCTAAAATATTAGTCATCGGGATACCAGCTTTATCCATAATAGCCTTAGCCTTATCCTCATTATTACCAACTAATCTTACGACCATCTTCGCATCAGGTCTTATCTCTTTATAGTAAGCTAAAGCTGCTGCAACCTCGTCACAGGCAGTGATACCACCAAGTATGTTAACCAAGAGTACCTTAACATCATCACTAGAAGAGACTAAATCCAAAGCTCTTTTTACGTGATCCTTATTCGCACCACCACCTACATCTAGGAAATTAGAAGGCTTGCCGCCTTTATGTAAAACTAAATCCATAGTTGCCATAGTAAGACCAGCACCATTACAAAGTATGCCGATATTTCCTTCAAGCTCAACTATATTTAGACCGCACATTTTACCTCTAAATTCTCTATCGCCTAAATCAGATAAGTGATTCACTAATTGACCAGCAAATCTAGGATGTCTACCTGTAGAATCTTCATTCAGAGTAACTTTTCCATCTAAAGCGATGAAATTATCATCACCATCTATAATCAGTGGGTTAATTTCAGCTAAATCACAGTCAAACTTAGTCCATACTTGCCATAGTTTATCTACGATAGCCGCAAACTTAATCAGTTGAAGTCCCTGTAAACCAACTTTAGCAGCTAATTCTCTAGCATAAAAATTAGAATAATTAGCTCCTGGAACTGGTACTATCTGAATATTCTCAGAAGTTTCTATCTCAATTCCACCTTCAGCAGAAGCCATAAGGATAGGACCTCTATAAGCTCTGTCGATTAATATCGCTAAATAAATTTCTTTTTTAATAGTAACCTTTGGCTCCACTAAAATAGTCTTAGGTAATTCACCTTTAATCGGTAATTTGAAAATCGCCTGTGCTTTATAATAAGCATCTTCTTGATTATCAGCGAACTTAATTCCACCAGCTTTACCTCTACCACCAGATAAAACCTGTGTTTTAAGCGTTTTAGGAAAAGACTTAGCAGGTATAGAAAATACCTCTTCTGCACACTTAATAGTCTGTCCCACTGGAGTAGGTATACCTAACTCTCTAAAAAGTTCCTTAGCTTCAAATTCAAATAGTCTCACAGTTAAATTCCTTCTTCTAGGGTTATATTGTATAACAAAAATTTACAGATTTTAAAATATCTACTATTTTTCAGTAAATCCTTGAAATTCAATCTTACTGTTATCAAAATATTCCAATGGACAAAATATTAAGTAACAATTCAGAGCAAAGCCATAAATTGATATCCAAAAATAAATTTTTCATAAATTATTAAACCTCTTGGAAATTATCTTAAATCGTGCGAAAAGTAAAGTAAGCTTATTAACATAATACACGGATACTAAAAATAATCAATAAAGGAGAAAATATAATGGGCATTTTTGGAATTGGAAAAGCATCTACACCACCACCAGAACCAGAACCAAGCAAGAAGGAAGATAAAAAATTTACACCTGAGGAAATGAAACAGTTCGAAGCCAGAGCTTCAGAACAGACGACCAATAAAGAACAACGCGAAATATTAACAAGCATATCCAAATCCCTTGAAGGTTTTGATGGCTACTCTCAGGGAGCACTAAAAATAAAAGACAAGCTTAATAATATACCAGCAGACACAGATGAGGCTAAACTACCAAAAGGTAAACAACCTCCAGCAGATACTAATGATAATCCACCGCCAAAACGTAAGTGGTTCTAGTCGTAACAACAATACTTAGCTGTACTTGAATTGAAAGATTCCTGTCCCCAATAGTCGAAAATTAAGACTAATGGGGACAGGAATAATATCTTTACTCAATATTGAGAGGCTATTTGATTATATTGAAGCTATTGCACAGTTTAGTTCATTTTGATAAATTCTTCATTACAGTTTTCAAATCACCGAGTGTGGAATAAAATCAATATATGGTAATTGATTTTGAGCTAAACGAAACCCAAAAAGAACTTCAAAAATTAGCAAGCGATTTTGCAAAAAAAGAGATACTGCCACAAGCAGAACATCATGATAAAGAGTCTAAATTCCCACTCGAAATAGCACAGAAAGCTTTTGAGGTAGGTTTAATGAATCCAGGTTTCCCTGAGTATGTAGGTGGACTCGATCTCGGCATTTTAGAAGAATGTATTATTGCAGAAGAGCTAGGAGCCGCTTGTACTGGTATAGCCACCGCTCTAGGAGCTAATATGCTGGCTTCAGCACCACTCATCGTCGTAGACAACCATGAAATTAATAAAGAATTTTTAGCACCAATGATGGAAGAAGTACAATTCGCTTCCTACTGTGTCACAGAACCGAATGCGGGTTCAGATGTAGCTGGAGTACAGACTACAGCTAAAAAAGTAGGCGATGAATATATTATTAATGGTAATAAACAGTGGATAACTGGTGCTAAATACGCTAAATGGTTCTATGTATTAGCTCAAACAGACGCTAGTCAAGGTCATAAAGGACTTTCGGCATTTGTCGTACCAGCGGATACCGCTGGAGTAACAGTTAATAAAAAAGAAGACATGATGGGGCAGAGAGCAAGTAGCACTCATTCGGTAACTTTTAAAGATGTTAAAATCCCTGCTAAATATTTACTCGGTGCAGAGGGAGATGGTTTTAAAATATCCATGAAAGCCTTCGACAGAACACGCCCAGGAGTAGCTGCTGGTGCAGTGGGTATCATTAAATCCTGTAGAGATTATTCTATTAAATACTCACTAGAGAGAACTTCCTTTGGCGTACCTATCGCTATGCATGAAGCTGTTAGTTTCATGATTACAGAAATGGCTATAGATCATGAAGCTGCTCAATTGTTAACTTGGAAATCAGCTTGGATGATAGATAAAGGTGAAAGAAACACTAAATTTGCTTCTTTTGCAAAGGCCTTTGCTGCTGATGCCGCAATGAAGTCAGCGACGAATGCAGTTCAAGTCTATGGTGGCTACGGATACTCTAAAGAATATCCAGTCGAAAAATTAATGCGTGACGCTAAAATTTACCAGATTTATGAAGGTACTTCACAGATTCAGAGGCTAATTATTTCTAAAGAGATTTTTCTTAGAAGTAGTTAAACTAAGCCCGTAATCAATGTTAAAATCTACCTTAATGACCACTCAAACAAAGTATCAAATGGTAATCGGACTTGAAGTTCATGCTCAGCTGAAAACTGAGACCAAGCTTTTTTGTAGCTGCTCGACTAAATTCGGCGCAAAGCCTAATCAAAACACCTGCCCAATCTGCATGGGCTATCCAGGTGTATTACCTGTATTAAATAAAAAAGTAGTAGAATTTGCGACCAAAGCTGGTCTTGCACTAGACTGTAAAATAGACCCTAACTGTAAATTTGACCGTAAACAGTATTTTTATCCCGACTTACCGAAAGGATACCAGATCAGCCAGTTTGATAAACCGATTTGTTCTAACGGCAAATTAAAAATTTTTGATAAAGATATAGGTATAGTACGTATTCACATAGAAGAAGATGCTGGGAAGTTAATTCACAATTCAGACAATAGTGCTGATAGACTTCATGGCTCTGATTATAGTTTAGTGGATTTAAACCGAGCTGGAACTCCTCTTATAGAGATAGTTTCAGCGCCCGACATCCGCAGTGGTGAAGAAGCTGTGGCTTATGTAAAAGAATTACGTAAAATTTTAATGGCTTTAGATGTCTGCGACGGGAATATGCAAGAGGGTTCACTGAGGTGCGATATTAATATCAGCTTAAATAAAGCTGGGGAACCTTATGGGACTAGAGCTGAAATAAAAAATGTGAATAGCTTTAGATCTATAGCTAGAGCCATAGAATATGAGTTCAAACGTCAATCACAGCTTTTAGATTCAGGTGATAAAGTAGTTCAGGAGACTAGGTTGTTTGAAGAAAATTCTGGTAAAACCTTTTCTATGAGAAGTAAAGAAGACTCGCATGACTACAGATATTTTCCAGAGCCAGATTTAGTTCCATTAAATATAGATCTAGACTTCATTACTAAGACTAAAGAAGAGCTGCCAGAACTGCCTAGCCAAAAGAGACTTAGATACGTAGAAGAGTTCGCTATCACAGAAGAAGCTGCGACTATTATTAGTGATGATTTTGCTTTAGCTTCTCTATTCGAAGGGACTATTATTTTAGGTGCTGATTCAGTGAAAGTCGCTAACTGGCTAACTGGTTCAGTATCTGCATATTTAAATGCGAATGAAATTTCTATTAACGAAACTAAATTAACTGCTGAAAACTTAAATGAAATGATTAACCTAATTCAAGATGGAACCATTTCCGATAATATAGCTAAAACATCGATTATAAATACTCTTCTAGAAAAAGGCGGTTCAGCTATAACGATAGTAGAAAAAGAAGGTCTAGCTCAAATCGCAGATCCAGCTAAAATTGAAGCGATAATTTCTGATATCATAAAAGCTAATCCTACTCAAGCAGAGCAGTTCAAGCAAGGTAATATAAAAATCAAAGGATTTTTTGTAGGGCAAGTTATGAAAATCACTCAAGGTAAAGCTGCACCACAGTTAGTTAACGATTGTTTAGATAAATTACTTAGCTAATTGAGACCACTGCACAACTCCATTTTCTGCGTTTTCGTCCGCCTCATGATCCTCATGTACCAGTAGTACACTGCGGTCATTCGTCCTCCTTAGCCTTGAAACTGCACGCTGTGCAGCGGTCTCTAGTTTATTGCTGCGGAGCTTGTCCTTCTGCTGCTCTAGAACCGCTACCTAAAGCCTTTATGCTATCCCTAGTGAAATAAATCAAATCTTTAACCCCAGGTATACTTGCAAATGGACCGACTCCTTTCATCGCATCTTTTACAAGTTTAAGTAAAACTAAACCAGCTCCACCATAAATTAATTCATTTTTCTCTATCGGTTCACCAGTCATAGCCTTGCCCGCAACTAAGCCCGCTAAACCTACTTTCGCAAGACCATTAATAAAATCTACAACTCCTGGAACTGCTGGAGCCTGCCATTTAAACCAAGTTTTAAAAGTATTAATAAAATCAGTGGCTGAAGTAAGAGCTAAAAGCCCTGCGCCGCCTAAAGCTAAATGCGTGAGTAAACCATTAGTTTTTTTACTGGCTCCAGCCTTATCTAAAGCATAAGTGGCTGCGGGAATGCTGTCTCCAAGTATACCTGAAGCAAAATTAAAAACTTTTGTAGCCGAGTCTTTTAAAAATCCTAAACCACCGAGCCAAGCACTAGAAGCTTTCTGGTCCAAGTTTAAATTCTTAGGATCTGGAGGATTTGTTATATCTTGAATAGCCTCTTCATAAGGAGAAATTTTAGTATTATCGCCAGAAGCTGGCGCTGTTAAAGCTGAAGAATCAGGCGGTACAACAGCCAACGCTGAACCATTTTCCCGAGTCCCATTAGATGAATTTTCTGGTAAATATGGAACTATACGCCCAGAACTATCTATACCGACAGGCGAGGAAGTCATAAGTGGATATGATTCTCCCGTTGATGGCTTAGTAGTAGCGGTCTGATTTACAGCCAATTAAAATACCCCTTCTACAGGTAATTACTATGAGATTCTATTTTCGGACAATCCCATATAGAATAAAAAGCTGTAAATATATTTTTTTGATAAATAAAGCTTTCAATATATTTTCCCTACAAAAAACATTAGTAGCAAGCTAAAATTAGATTTTAAGAGACGAGCAAATTAGATTAAATTAATTCCAGCTCTGTTCAAAACATGAAAGAAAACGCAGAAATAACTACAGGTGCTAAAGCACTCTTAAAAGAGTTAAGAAAACAGGGTGTGAAAAGATTTTTTGGTTACCCTGGTGGTGTCCTACTGGGTCTTTACAATGAGCTTTATAATGAAGAACATTTATTACATATCTTAGTGAGGCATGAACAAGGTGGCTGCCATGCAGCAGAAGGCTATGCGACTACCAGTGGTAAAGCGGGTGTAATGTTAGCTACCAGTGGACCTGGTAGCACTAACTTAGTCTCTGGGATCGCAAATGCTTATATGGACTCCACTCCTATAGTTTGCCTGACAGGACAAGTGCCTACAGCTGGTATAGGAAGTGATTTTTTTCAAGAAGCGGATATTTCTGGAATTACTTATCCCATAGTGAAACACAGTTACCTAGTGAAAAAACCAGAAAACTTAGCTAGATGCGTAGCTAATGCTTTTCATATAAGCACCACTGGTAGACCGGGTCCTACCTTAGTAGATATGCCAAAAGATGTTCTAAATGGCACTTACGTCGTCACTAGTGAAAACAGTACAGAAGGCTATAAGCCAGATATTAAAGGTTATAAACCTAAAATCCATGGTAATCCTCGCCAAATCGCTTTAGCTGTAAATAAAATCCTGAAAGCTAAAAGACCAGTTCTGTATATCGGCGGCGGCGTAATTAAAGCTGGTGCCTCTAAATTAGTTCAAGAATTAGCTGAAAGCTGTATGTTACCAGCGACTACTACTCTTATGGGAAAAGGCGTAATACCTCACAGGCATCCATTATTCATGGGCATGCTCGGTATGCATGGCACAGCCTACGCTAATTATGCAGTCTACAATTGTGACTTACTTATAGGTATCGGTGTTAGATTCGACGACAGAGTTACTGGAAAGCTAGAAGCTTTCGCTCCAGATGCTGATGTTATCCATATAGACATAGATCCTGCTGAAATAGGTAAAAATAGAAATATGCGTCCAGAGGTGGATATACCTATAGTCGGTGATGCTTATCACATATTAAAAGATCTTCTTAAAGAGATAAATCATCGCAAAGTCAATAGTGAAGAGTGGCTTAAAAAAATAGAGGAATGGAAAAAAGAATATCCTCTTGACCATGACCCTATTTCAGACAGATATATCAGTCCCCAGCATGTTTTAAAACATTTTTCTAAAGAGCTTGGTGATAAAGCTATATATTCGACAGATGTAGGTCAGCACCAAATGTGGGCTGCACAGCACTGTGAAATAGACCATCCTCGTCAATGGCTTACTAGTGGTGGAGCTGGAACTATGGGCTATGGGCTTCCAGCTGCCATGGGTGCTGCTGCTGCACTTGAAGATTCTAAAGGCACGGCTGAAGATAGATCTACTGAGACTGTAGTGAATATCACTGGTGATGGTAGTTTTCAGATGAATATTCAAGAATTAGGCACTCTAAAAGCTTATAATCTAAAAGTCATAAACTGCATTTTTAATAATAATAATCTTGGTATGGTAAGACAGTGGCAGGAGCTTTTCTATGAAGGAAATTACTCGCATGTGGATTTAAAGCATGGTAGCCCAAATTTTTCTAAGGTTGCTGAAGCTTACGGTCTTAGAGGTTACAAACCTGAAACTAGAGACGAATTAGAAGAAGTAATCAGAGAATCAATAAGCGATGAAGAAGCTACTGTAATCGACTGCCCTATGGCTTATGATATGAATGTCTGGCCTATAGTTCCAGCTGGTGGTTCCAATATGGATATGATGGGAATTGGCAGCAGTACTTTAAAGCTAGACACACCAGAATTTGATACAAGTGACTATGTCTAATTGTTTACAAGATAGCCTCGAAAGCCAGCGCAAGACAGAACTTAAAGTTCATGAACAGTATCAGAACGATCAGATTCAAGTCATCGGTGCAAGGCAACATAATTTAAAAAATCTTAACGTCAACATCCCAAAAAATAAACTAGTCGTCATAACTGGTGTAAGTGGTTCTGGGAAAAGTAGCCTTGCATTCGATACTATTTTCGCAGAAGGCCAAAGACGTTATATAGAAAGCCTTTCAAGCTATGCAAGACAATTTTTAGGTCAACTCGATAAACCAGACGTAGAAGAAATTAAAGGGCTTAGCCCAGCTATAGCTATAGATCAAAAATCTACTTCTCATAATCCACGCTCTACAGTCGGCACTGTAACTGAGATATATGACTACTTCAGGCTACTATTCTCTCGCACTGGTACTCCTCACTGCCCAGTCTGTGATACTAAAATCGAAGCCCAAACTATAGATCAGATCATAGATAGCATAATGCTTCTAGAAGAGGGGCGTAAAATACTAATACTCGCTCCATTATTACAAGGGAAAAAAGGTGAACACCAAAACCTTTTCTCTAGCCTTAAAGCCGATGGCTTTATGCGCATTCGCGTCAACGGAACGCTGTATACACTAGAAGAGGCGATTAAACTCGATAAAAATAAAAAACATGATATAGATCTGGTTGTTGACCGTATAGTTATCAAAGATAGTGCAAGAAGCAGAATCACTGACAGTGTTAGCCTAGCCTTGAATAAAGGTGAGGGGAAAGTTATTGTACAAGAACTCTTCGAGGATGAGAGTTCTAAGGATCATCTATTCTCAGAACTATACTCCTGCCCTAATGGTCACGGTAGCATACCAGAATTAGATCCTAAGTTATTTAGCTTTAACACCCCACATGGTGCTTGTTCACACTGTTCTGGACTTGGAGTCGAATTCGATTTTTCTGCTGAATTAATAATCCCGAATGATGAATTAAGCCTTAAAGAAGGAGCTATCGCTCCTTGGGCTAAAACGAATAATGTTTACTATGAAGCACTGCTAGAAGGGCTTTCTAAAAAGCTCGGCTTCTCATTAAATAAAAAATTTAAAGATTTAGATGAGGATAAGCAGCGTATTATTCTCTATGGCTTAAAGAATGGACAGTCCCAAGATAATCTTATTACGATAAATACGGATAAATATCCCAGCCTTGGCTATGCCAACTATCAAACTCACTACGAGGGGGTTATACCTCAGTTAGAGAGAAGATATAAAGATACTAACTCTGATTCATGGAAAGCCGATATAGAGAAGTTCATGATAGAGAGACCTTGCCCTGAATGTCATGGTTCTAGACTAAGAGCTGAGGCTCGTGCCGTAAAAATAGCGAAAAAAAGTATCCATGAACTATGTGAACTATCCATAGAGGATCTATATAATTTTTTTGAAGAATTAAATAGTAAACTAACTGAAACCCAGAAGCTAATCGCAGAGAAGCTTTTACATGAAATTAAAGTTAGACTTAAATTCTTAATTGATGTTGGGCTGGAATATTTAAGCTTAGCTCGTACAGCTAAAACGCTCTCTGGTGGTGAAGCTCAACGTATTCGCCTAGCTTCGCAGATAGGCTCTGGTCTCTCTGGCGTTTTATATGTTTTAGATGAACCGTCTATTGGTCTGCATCAACGTGATAACGCTCGTTTACTCAAAACCTTAAAGCATCTTCGTGATCTTGGTAATACAGTACTAGTCGTAGAGCATGATGAAGATACCGTGAAGCACGCTGATTGGATTATTGACATAGGATTAGGTGCTGGAGTACATGGTGGAAGTCTTATAGCTGAAGGGAAATTTGCAGATATATTAACTAATAATGAATCTCTAACCGCAGCTTACCTTTCACGCAGAAAACAGATTCCCGTTCCTACTAAATACAGGGATGGTAACGGTAGCATGATTAAACTAAACGGTGCAAAGGCTAATAACCTTCAGAATCTATCACTGGATTTACCTTTGGGGAAATTTATCGCCGTAACTGGAGTCTCTGGCTCAGGTAAAAGTACACTAATAAATGAATTACTCTTACCCGCTGTTCAAAATAAATTAAAGTTAAAAGTCGCTTTCCCGAATAATATCAAAGATATTCAAGGCGTAGAAAATATAGATAAAGTAATAGTCATAGACCAAAGCCCTATAGGCAGAACACCCCGCTCTAATCCTTCCACTTACACTGGTGCCTTTGACCCAATCAGAGAACTGTTCAGCCAAACCATAGAAGCTAAAGCTAGAGGGTATAGTCAGGGAAGATTCAGCTTTAATGTGAAAGGTGGTAGATGTGAAGCCTGTTCTGGAGCTGGTCTCATCGAAATAGAAATGAATTTCCTGCCCTCAGTTTTCATTAACTGTGAAGTATGTAAAGGTAAGAGATACAATAAAGAAACTTTAGAAGTTAAATATAAAGGTAAGTCTATCTATGATGTTCTAGAAATGACAGTAGAAACGGCGCTAGAGTTTTTTGAAGCCATCCCTAAAATAAAAAATAAATTACAGACCTTACACGATGTAGGCTTAGACTATATTAAACTAGGTCAGTCAGCCACCACTCTCTCTGGAGGTGAAGCTCAGAGGGTTAAGCTTGCTAATGAGCTTGCTAAAAGATCTACAGGTAAAACCTTGTACTTACTTGATGAACCGACTACAGGGCTTCACTGGCATGACATAGAATTATTACTACTTGTCCTAAATCGTCTTGTTGATTCTGGCAACACAGTTCTTGTTATAGAACATAATCTAGATGTGATTCGTCAATGCGATCACATTATAGACTTAGGACCAGAAGGCGGCGCTAAAGGCGGTCAAATAGTGAAAATTGGTACTCCAAAACAATTTATTAAGGATGCTGATACCCATACAGCTAAGTTTTTAGCTATGATGGACTAATGCAAACTGTTCTTGAAATTGGAAGCGGAAGTTATAAACTCTGTAAACTTGGCGCTTTCAGTGAGAAATTTGAAAGCAGTTTAGGTAAAAACCTTATAGATTTAACTGAAGCTAAAAGACTTAATCCAGAGTCTATAAAAGTTGCTGTAAAAAACTTAGACGAAAAAATTCTTCCATTTTTAAAAGCACATGGAGTAATCAGCCCAGAGGTGCTAGTCTTCGCTACCGCAGCGATAAGGCTCAGCATGGCAGATCCACTTAAAAGTGGGGAAAATTTCCTTAAAGAACTTATTAATAGAGGCTTTAAAAATATTAAGGTGTTTTCTGAAGAGGAGGAATGCCTTTATGGGGCTAAAGCCGTTATAGATGAAGTTCGTGCATTAAGACCTAATTTAAAAAATTTTCTAATATTAGATACTGGCGGTGCTAGTCACCAACTCGTACAGGTAGTGAACCTTGAGGCTGTAAAATATAAATCATTCCCTATTGGCTCTCATACTGATTTAAGCGTAAATAGCTTGCCAGATTTAATCAGTGAAGGGTTTTCAGAAAGCTCAAACTTAGTAATACTCGGCACGACAGGGCAGATACTATCTGGGGCAGATAGCCTGTCTAGGTCTCGTGATGTTTGCAGCGATATAGAATCGCTAAATACTAGACTAGAGGCTGCTTCTATAACAGAACGTAAAATAGTTTTAGAATATATGGTTAGTGATCCTAAGATCAAAGAACTTTTCGTTGAATACCGCTTAGCGATTTTACCTCAGGCGATTAAAATCATCTTAAATGTTATGAGGCAACTAAAAAGCAGTGCTCTACTGAATTCCAAACAAGAAGCGATTCAATTTATCTCTAAGGTGGGGTTTTGATTCATTAACCAGTCTTTATAGGCAGTATTAATATTTGCAATTGGTATTTGTAGTATCGCAGGGCAAGCATAACTATGCTTCGCTAGAATTAATTTTTCTATCTCTGCATAATTATCATTTTTAGTTTTCATGATAATTACAAATTCATCATTTTTTTCTAAATTACCTTGCCATTTATATATGGAATTAACATTAGAATAAATATTGGCACAAGCAATTAAACCAGACTCTAAGAGACTCTCGGCTAATAAATCTGCATTGGATTTAGAATCTGTGCTTGTGTATATAAGACAGAATGTCATCGAAACTATATTATAAAATTAAATGAGCAAGACCCTTGTTTAAAATTATTTTTGACTATCTGATTTAAATTTCCCTTTCATCTTCTTTCTATATTTATAAGGACTCATCTCCAGTCCACCAGTTTTAGACCAGATATTTAACTCATGCTGCTTAGCGTAAGCCTCCGCAGCCTTAAAAGAAGTAGCATATTTATCATTAGCCCCAAGAATTAAAAGTTCAGCATAGCCCTCCCTGAGCATCTTTTCATTAATACTCTCCCCATTAGAATCATAGACATAAGCTAGCAGCCTGCCATAGCGATCTCTCGGCTCTATATCTGTCTCTATGAAAATATATTTATCGTCACTCAGTTCTTGTTTTAAAAATTCTGTCGCTTTTTTACCCCAGTCCTGCTGATGAGTTTCAGGAGTATCTATGCCGAGCATTCTTAGTTTAATTATATTCGGAGATTTTCCATAGTCCTTATTTTTAGGCTTAATGCTTGGCTTAAACCCCAGTTTCATAAAGGCTTCCGTCTGTGAATATGGCACACAGTCGCCTTGAACTATTTTCTCACAAAGTGCAATCCTTAAAGTATCCCCATCACTGACTTTCAAGACCTTAGCAGGGATCTTAGTTTCATTACAAGAAACAAGAAATACACAGATGAGACATAAAAAAAATACTTGATTTAAAGCTTTCATAATTAATATTTCCTAATTGCTATGATAATAGACTTGATAAGAAATTATAAGTTTTTGAATACCATTACTGTGATTTTTGTAGTAATTTTACTACTCAGTAATCTTATTGCGAGTATTAAAATCACGCAGATAGATTTACCTTTTATAGGTAAAGTGAGCTTTGCAGCTGGTCTGTTATTTTTCCCTGTATCATATTTAGTCGGAGATTTACTTACAGAAGTCTATGGCTACGCTAAAAGCCGCCAAGTAATCTGGACTGGTTTTATTTCACTAATAGTCTCCAATATTTTAATTAAAATTCTTGTAAGCCTGCCACCAGATCCTAACTGGAATTTACAATCATCCTATGAAGCTATTTTTGCGATGAGCTTTAGAGTAAGCGTGGCAAGTATGCTTGCGTTTTTCTGTGGTGAGTTTTGTAACAGTTATGTAGTGGCTAAACTTAAAGTAATATGTGAAGGTAAATTTACAGCCTTGCGTATTATAGGCTCTACGGTGGCAGGTGAGCTGGTTGATACACTAATCTTCTACCCGCTTGCTTTTTGGGGCGATCCTAATTTCCCCCCAGATTTAATTTTCAGAATAATGATAATGAACTATTTAGTAAAGGTTATATGGGAAGTTATAGCTTATCCGGGTACTAAACAGCTAATTAAATTCCTCAAACGCAGTGAAAATGAAGATTACTACGACAGGCACACTGATTTTAGTCCATTCCATCTAAGTGAAGATAACGCCGTAGAAGCACAAAAGAACTAAGCAAGCCTAATTCAAACAATGCAAGCCAACTCTAAAAACATATTCAAAAATCTAAGAGAAACAGCGCGACCTTACGATTATCTTTTCATATTCTCACTTAGCTTCATGTTTCTAAGCGGGATTGCAAATATATTACCATCTTGGTTGATTAAAGTCTCTATCGATGGGATTTCTGCGCTGGGTTCTAACTCCAGTAAATTCTCTATAATGCCGAAACAAGCAGAAGAGTATTTATTAAAAAACTACCCAAGTGGTCTTGAAATCAGCTTTTTAAATTTTAAATATATGTTCTCTGCTACTGGATTAAGTAAAGCATTATATTTAAGCACTGGTGATTTTATCAACCTGCTACCAATAGCTATAGTAGTAGTTTTTACTATAGATGCCATTTTCAAACTTAGCTATATATTTTCTATTCGCTCATGGGGACTGCGAATCGTTCAAGACTTAAGAGATAAATTTCACCTGCATTTAAACCAAATGGCTTTAAAAGATCAAGAGAAATATGATTCAGGCTCCTTAGTTTCAGTGATCAGCAGTGATTTACAGAGTTTACAGTCTTGGCTATCTGAAACTATGACGAATCTTTTTAATGATGGTTTTAAAGCACTTTTCTTGTTTAGCTGGTTACTTTTTATAAATTTTAAATTAACCATGCTAACTCTAGTAACTATTCCATTATTTGCTTTACCAGTAATTAAAATCGGAAAGAAAATACGCAAATACAGTAAAAGTGGTCAAGACCATGTTGGGCAAATAAGCAGCTTTATTAATGAGACATTAGTGAATCAAAGAATCATAAAAGCTTTTAATTTAGAGAGCTGGAGACAAAATAAATTTGTTCAAGAGTCTAAAATACTCTACAAACTTCAATCTAACTGGTTTCTATTCATGTCAATAGTTTCTCCTATTACAAATATAGTTGCAGCTTTAGGTATAAGCATTATTCTATATTTTGGATTAAGATCAGTTGGGCAGCATGATATTAGCATCGGTGAATTCTCGTCCTTTTTCGTAACCAGCATTCTACTCTATGATCCAATCAAGCGATTAGGTAGAGTATCGACTATATTACAGTCAGCGCTTGGGGTTTCAGAAAGAGTTTATAAAATTCTAGATGAACCTATTCAAGAAGATTTTGAACAATCCCCAAATGGTGGTAAAGGGCATGTAGCCATTGGAGTTTCGCCACACACCCATAAAGCTAGGACTGAAAGCCAGTCAGCTCTACCACTTGCAGCCTCAGTGGAATTTAAAAATGTGGTTTTTGAATATGAGGCTAGATCTAAAGTAGAGGCGGGCGAAAACGAAGAAATTGGAGTTTACGAGCAGTCCCGATTATTTAATAAGCTAAATCTTTACATAGCAGCGAAAACTAGCCTTGCTATAGTAGGACCTAGTGGTAGCGGGAAAACCACATTAGTGAGCCTAATACCAAGATTCTATGAAATTAATGCTGGTGAAATCTTTGTAGACGCTCATTCTATAAGAGATCTAAGCTTAAATCAGTTAAGGCGCTATATAGCCCTAGTAAACCAAGATCCTTTACTGTTCACTGGAACACTAAGAGAGAATCTTGAAATTGTTTTACCTAAAGATCTTTCGAAAGAAGCTAGAAATGAGTCTTTAAAATTAGCTTTGGAGAAGGCTTATTTAAGCGAATTTATAAATGAACTACCAGATGGCATAGATAGTAATATCGGCGAGCGTGGTCAGAAGCTGTCACTCGGGCAAAGGCAAAGAGTTTCTTTAGCAAGAGCCTTTCTCAGTAAGGCTCCTATAGTAATTCTAGACGAGCCAACTAGTGCGCTTGATAATAAATCACAGCAGTTTGTATATTCTTCTATACAAGAGTTCATGAAAGAGAGGACTGTAATTATAATCGCTCATAGATTGGATACTATACAGAGCTGCAATAAGATTATCTATATGGAAAATGGAGAAATTTTAGAGAGTGGTACTTATCAGGAGCTTCTTGCAGCTAAGACTAAGTTTGCAGCTTTAATTGAAGCTCAGGGATATGCATCTACCTAATAAAAAAATAAAACACCAAATAAGCAAAACCTATAACAAAATAATGGCTATCTATTCTATCAAGAACCCCTCCCTGAGCCTGAAGCAGAGTACCTGAATCTTTAACCTTCGCTCGACGTTTAATCATACTCTCAAATAAATCACCCATTTGAGCGATAATGGCTAGAATTAAGCCAAGAATAAAAACTAAAGCCCAATTAAGAAAAGCTTCTTTAAAATGAATGATACCTAAATACCCCTTCATAAAGCTCCCAATCATGCTAATAATGAGTGGATCTAGCTGATGCTTACAAAGCAATATACATAAAGCAAAACACAGAGAACCCATAAATAAGCCAAACAAGCTGCCTTCAATTTTTTTATTTGGGCTAATCGTTTTACTAAGAGGAATTAAACCAAAATTTCGCCCACCCACTAGAGCAAAAATATCATTTAAAGCCACCGAAAAAATAATATTCAGAAGAAATAAATCGCCATGCTCTAAACCTCTGATTAATGGATAGAAAGAAGGTGCTAGTCCTAAATAAATTAAAAGTAATACTGAAGAAATAAAGTGTTCATAATCACGAGAAACACTTAAATCAAGATTCAGCCCTGAACTTGTTCGCTTGGCTGTACGCCCATTGATTAATCTTAGTAAATAAAAACATAAGCTAAATAAAAGGAATACGGTTAAATGAGAAAACAAAACTACAAAAAAATATTTCTCATAAAGATCTGGAATAATTAAAGCTAAGACATTAAAGAGACAGACAAAAATTATGATTAAAGTTTTTGGGACTTGAATCTCTTGCTTCTCAAGTATATTAAAAGCTTCTCTTAGAGCCGCTAGAGAAAATAACAAAACCATAAGAGAGACGCCTAGCTGACCTCCCCAGTTTGCTAGCAATACCAATACTACAAGCAAAGCTCCAATAAATACTCTATTCATAAGATGGGTGTATGGCGTAACTTCAATTTCTGCGTTTTCTATATATTACTATTTTAAATGAAGTTTAGTAGAATTTAAGCAATGGAAATAACTAAAAGAAAGTATTTTCTTTTATCCTTATTTTTAAGTTTTTCAATTGCTGCTTTCGTTCAATTCAGGGCTATTTTTGACGATACAGCGATCAATTCTGGCGTTCGCAATCAAATATACTGGATGGCAAGATTAATGGACCCTAGCCTCTTCCCGAGTGATCTAATTGCTGATCATTTTGCTCAGCCTAAGATGATTTCACCAATTTTAGCTGTCATTTATAATATACTGCCTAAAAATATAGAACCAAATGAAATTACACAGCTCATACCTTTAATCCTAGTGATAGTTTCAACGATTTTTCTATTTAAGGCAGCTGAGATACGTTTTGATTGCAAATATGTTTTTTGGCTATGCTTTGGTTTTAATATGAGCATTTGGATGATTGATAATCTAGCTGGTGGTTTACAGAGATCTTTTTTCTATCCTCTATTTTTCTTTTTTCTCTGGATGTTTGCTAAAAGAGCTTGGCTAGCGGTTTTTCTAGCGTTACTCATTCAGGCTTTTATATATCCCCTAGTATTTATAATTTCCTTAGCTATTCTGTTTTTAGATTTAATATATAAAAAGCTTATACAAGAAAATATTTCCAAGACACATATAGTTAGAAGCACTGACGACGCAAATGCAAAAACTGGAACTCCGCAACAGTGGCTTATAACTAGCTCTGGAACAGCTTTTGGGATTTTAGTAATTTACATTAGATATTTATTCTTCACAGATACCCTGATATCTGGATATCTACACGAAGAACTACTGTTAAAGCATTATTTAGTTTATATTTCACCTACAGTAATAATGATTATTGCGACGCGTTTTTTGTATGAACTTGAAATTAGCTTAACAGAAGATAATTCAATAATAGTTAATAAACTCAGTCCTTGGGCTAAACATTTTTTTAAACATAATACTAGGACTATTCTTATCGTATTTATATTATTTATGAGCTTTAATTTTTGGCACGATAATTTAATTAAAATCAGTAAAAATGAATATAAAATTTATAAATTTATAAAAAGCACAGCAAAAGACTCTCTCATATTAGCTCCTCTAAATATAGCTGATAATATCCCTGCTCTTTCATATCGTAGTGTTTTAATAAACTCCACAGCAACAATGCCAGTCGGGAAAAAGTATTCATTAGCTATGAAAGAAAGGCTTAAAGACGCAGAAAGCATATATTCAGCTCATGATATTCAAGCGTTATCTGCATTA
>JBJTTW010000200.1:0-4759 GCA_046080385.1 bacterium | reverse complement strand
ACTGTCTAACCATAAGCCTTTAAAGAGTTCTCTTTGATTTTTAAATATAGCTTCTAGAGTGGAGACTAAAAGAGATTTCCCGAAACGACGTGGGCGACTGAGAAAGTAAGCCGCCTTAGGCTTTGATACTAAATCATATATTTCTCTAGTTTTGTCTACATAAAGAAATTTACTCTCTATCATTTCCCTAAAGGTCTGCACACCTATTGGTAGATCTTTTAACTTACTAGCCATCAGCCTAATTATACTTTATAGCTAATGAACCCCATATAATTATCCTTATGAATATGCTGATTCACAGCTTCAGGATAATGTTCTAGCCAATATTTCGAAAATTTATATTTAGCCTTACTACTATATTTAACTTCAAATGCTGACAGGCATTGATTTCTTTCCTCGACTAAATCTATCTCCTGTTGGTCATAAGTACGCCAAAAATATCTATTTACGAAAACATCATTATATTCAAGGAATTTCATCCGTTCGTAAAATATATAATTCTCCCACAGCTCCCCGACATCATTACGAATACTCAGCGGGTTAAAATTATTTATAAGTGCATTACGAATACCATTATCATGGAAGTAAAATCTTTTCTTTTTACTAAGCTCCTTTCTAGGATTACTACTAAAACTACTAAGTTTATATAAAATAAAATTCTTTTCTAATAGATCTAAATATTTCTCGACCGTATTTTTACTCATAGATACATGAGTCGCTAATTCATCAAAAGCCACCTCTTTCCCCACTTGATAAGCAAGCAACTGAAGTATTTTATAAATCTTATTCGAGTTTTTAATCCCGTCATAGACTAGGATATCCTTTAAGAGATAAGAATTTACTATTTCCCTTAAATATATTTCTTTTTCATGATTATTAATCGCAGTAATAACCTCTGGATAAGAACCATAAACTAATCTATTATCAAGATTAGCAGAGCTTTCCAGAGGATTCTCATAAGCATTTAGCTCTAACTGTGCGATAGTAAATAATTTAAAAGTTTTCTTTCGCCCAGTGAGTGGCTCACCGAGCTTCTGATCCAAATCAAACAACGAAGAACCTGTCACTAAAACAGTTACATCCTTAATATGATCTATAATAAGTTTTAAATTCAAGCCGATGTTTGGTATCTGCTGCGCTTCATCTATAACTAGGAGCTTATAACCAGCTAAGAGATTTTGAAACTGTGTAATCGACTGCCCACTGAGCAAGTCCTGAGTTTGAATATCATCTCCATTTAAAAATAAATATTTATGCTCATATGCTTCTAAAAATTTCTCTAAGAGACTGGTTTTCCCAGATCTTCTTATACCTAGAATTACATTTACTTTTCTTGGATCTAGATTTTTTTTTAGTGTTTCTAACCTTGATCTGATTATAAATTCATACATCATTAAATATCTTACCAAAAAACGTCACCACGGCAACATTTTTAATTTAAAAAGCGTCATTTTGATGACGTTATTATATTGAAAATCGTCAAGCTCCTAATATCTTCAAAAAACTTGAAATTATTCATTATCTAAAAATCTAAATTTCCACCTTTATATGCGTATTATGTTACTTACAGTTGGGGCGAATTTTATAAAAGAACAATCTGAAGCAATCAGAAATAAGCAGGCAAATACAAAAAAACTAGCAAGCTCAATATTTTTTGGTTTCATGGCAACTCTCATCACATCATGTTCTCCACAATCACTAAATCCATCTCCCAAAGCAGCAAATCTAAACTGCGAAGGAGACCAAAGCAAATTAACCTTAATTCAAAAAAATGATTGCGAAAAAGATCAAGAATTTAACAAACTCCCTTCCTTTTTCAAGAACTACTTAACCCAAGATAGTGGATTGAACAAAGATGATTTACTCTCTCTCTATCAGTATAAGAATCCAAGAGTCATTAATTTAGGAGATAATAACTTAGGAGAATTAAGTAATGAAGATTTTCTTGAATTGGCAAAAAGAATAAAAGGTTCTGTTAAGAGTACTGGAGAAGATATTGCTAAAATTCTATTATACATACCAGAAAAAGATTTTCAGAAGTTAACGGACACACAAACTCCAGTAGCAGAGAGAGCTACAAATTTCATACAAAATAACATTAAAAGCTTCCCCACATCAATGAATGGCACAGACATCATCTCAGCTTATTCTTTGCAACGAAAATATGATCTAGACCAAAAAAAATTTCTCCAACATTTACCAGACTTATTAAAATCTATGCCACGGAATTGGAATTTTACAAATATCAAAGAAGCTCTAAACTTGATTTCTGAAGCGGATTCTAAGAAATTTCAAGAAATTAAATCATTCAATTTTCAACAATTATCCAAAGATATCAATGAATTCTCTAAAGAATTTACAGATAAACGTTTCATACAAGATCCTAATGCAATATTTACAGCAATGGAAATATTAGACTCAAATATTGATGACAAAGGATTAAAAAACTTAAATACAATAGCAAAATTAATGAATGCCTTTTACACACAAGTAAACCCTAAATATTCTATCTCAGATATTAAAAATACTTTTGAAAATTTACCAAGCTACCTTGAGATCAAAAATCTAGAAATTAATAATGCAAAAAAATCAGGTCAAGAATTTAACAATCTTTTGGAATCTTTAAATAGTTTAGGTTTTAAGAATGAGAATATCAATAATTTATTCAAAGAATCAACTCACTTAGTATTTCCAAACAACGATGGCTATTTACAATTATCAACAGCAGATTACACCAAAAAACTAGAAAAATTAATAAAAGGCTTCGATAAAGAAATCTATACTCCAGAACAAATCACGACATTAATTACAGATTTCAAATATGATTCAATAGAAATTTTAGATAAAAACTTAAAACTAAATCCAAATCAAGATCCCATACAAAAAATCAGTTTATTAAGTAAAATATTAAGTCCTTATTTTGAAAATAATGGTTCAGGAATCTATCTTACTGAACACGAGGAATTGAAAAAATTAACAGTAAGATTTACTGATAAAAACTTAGCCCCATTAGATAAAGAAATATCTAGTGCAAGAATGAATGAAGCATTAATACAAAAGCTCAAACTCAAGCAAGCTCCTGATATTCTTGAGGAAAGCACTCGATACAAGGATATAGCAGAATTTTTAGGTCATAATTACAAATCCTTTGACGAGTTGATGACTGGATATACCACAATCAAAGATAAATTTCTTAATCAATTACCAAGGAAAACCAGTCCAGAAAAGGATCAAGAACCAATAAATCTAAAAGAAGTTATTGATTCCTATGAAGTCATTTTTAAAGACTCATTAAAAGGTTTAACAGCCGAGCAAAGACTCAACACCTATATCAATCTAATTAACAATCACACAGAACTAACTCCTACTCAAGCTCTCAGACTAGCTCAAATTCAAGAATCATCAGTATTTAGTGATATACAAGCAAACAGTCCTACAGATAAACAAAATAAAGTGCTAGCACTTTTAGAAAAAACTAATTTTATTAGAACAACTAATTGCCTAGGCTCTAATACCTCAAGATGCATTACTAATTTTAATGATTATGATTTATTAGCTTTGATTAAAGGAGTGGGAGAACCTATAAAATTTCAATCACCTGATCTAAAAAGCACAAAAATTTTAGAAATATTAAAAGAAAAAACTAAAGGTCAAGCCTATTTCATCTTACCAACTTTATTAAATGCCGCTGGGATAGACACCTCCTCCAATAGTTTCCAAAACACTTGGAATACTTACAAGAAGATTGATTCAAAATATTTTGAAAAACTTAGTGGTGATATTACTTCAAATGATCAAGGTAAGGCTATTACTAAGCTGATCATGGCTAATATTTCACCTGAAGAATTTACTCAATATATTGACAATAAAGCTTCCCAAGAGAAAATTGACTTTGCAACCCTAGTTTCTAATCTTACAAAAAGCCAACTAGAGACAGAAAATAAGGATTTCGAGAAACAATCTCAAATATTAAACATCACGAGATATGACCAATTAAAACCCAAACACTATCAACATGCTATTGAAATCATTACTGGAAAGGAAAATATAAAAGATAAAAAAGGCATAGTCATTATAGGCTTACCAACAACTGACGAAGGAATGGCTTTTTCTTATGTCGCCCCCCCAATCGTAGATCAACTTATAAAAGCAAATTATGCTGTAATCCCTTTCCAAGTTCAAAAAGATACCGACCTCATAGAGATTCCATCCAAAATTAAAGCACTTATGAAAATTAAAAACTATGACCACATGATAATTTCAGGACACGGTAATCCTAACGGAATCACAATCAATAACTCAAACAATGAGCAGAAAGATCGTTTTTCTATCGAAGATATTCCAATTATCCAAAAATTCAAAACACTAATTATTCCGAAGGGTTCATTGGTAATATTGGGTTGCAGCACTGCTGCTGATAATAATGGCAAACAAAATCTCGAACAAACAATACAAAAAGCAAATCCTCAAGCTAGAACCGATGCTCCAGCTTTTGACGCAACTCCACTTGGCTTAAATTTAGAAGTATTGAAGAAAGAAAGCAGAATTGAAATAATGAACTTAGATGCAAATAAAGAATCGAGTGATGCTGCTGCAAGAAAATTACTTTCCTTCTAATCCCATAACCCCCCCTTAACCCAAGCCCTCCATAATATAAACACACAAGCCCCAGTCGGGGCTGAATTCGTCACCCCATAGAGGAACCGAAACATCAGAGCAAACAACCAGTACAGTACAGGCAGCAAACTCAAACAGCTTG
>JBJTTW010000199.1:0-530 GCA_046080385.1 bacterium | reverse complement strand
AACATCGCCTCTATCTTCTGACGCATTGCCTCTGTGATATGGTTATACTTGCTCATTGTTTTAGGTTACTTTTTGTTATTGAAACCTTTATACAATGAGCTTCTTTTTCTTAATTTAACTTCAGACTAGATTCTAGGGTTTTCGTCGTCCTCAGCCTTGAACTTGTTCGTTCGGCTACACGCTCCCTAGAAGCTATCTCAAGGCTAAGAAGATACCCAAATGATGGAAGCTTGGGTTCAATTGCGCGCTTTTTTGGAAACGGTTTATTTCTTCTAGACGCAGCAGTATCTAGCGACTGCCAGATTCCTTGATCCATTAACTCTAAACAATATCTAGATTTTAATTTAGATCGATATACTGGTGAGTTCACCCAAGATAGAACTGGTAAGCTTAAGCAATCGTCTTAGAAGTCAAGTATTTTTTAAATAATTTGAATAATTTTGGTCCCATTTAGACTGTTTTTTGAGCATAGCGTTTAGAATCAGTAGTATTTTTCTCATCGCAGCGACAATAGCAACTTTTTTAGGTTT
>JBJTTW010000198.1:0-1688 GCA_046080385.1 bacterium | reverse complement strand
TATTTCTGTAAATTAAGAAAAAAAATTGGTGCAGAAAGAATTTCTGAAATTTTCAATCAAATAGTAGAAAGCCTAAGAAAACAAAATATAATTTCAGATACATTTACCTTCATTGATGCTACAGCTGTAGTAAGTAAATCTAATATCTGGGAAGCTCGAGATAAAGCTATAGAAGATAAACAGAAAACTCTTAATAATTCAAATATTGAAAAATATTCTTCAGACCCTCATGCAAAGATTGGCTGTAAAGGCGGTTCTAAATTTTGGTACGGCTACAAAAGAACTCAGGCTGTAGATATGAAACATGGAATAATTACTGGAATAGATGTTTCTCCAGCCAATCTTACTGATGCACAGCTCGGAGTAAAAGTACTTCCGCCGTCAGGAATGGTATTTGCAGATAAAGGCTATGATACCGCTGACTTCCTTCAAGCACTCTCAGATAAAGGGCTTCATTCTGGTGTTATTAAAAAAAATAATCGCAAAGATAAAAATAAAGACCTTGATTTATGGCTAACTAAAAGAAGATCCCCTTTCGAAGGGCTTTTTCATTATGCAGATCAATCGGTTAGATATTTTAGAGGACTTTCTAAAGTTACCTTTCACCAAACACTTGATGCTATATCCCAAAACCTTAAAACCCTTGTGAATATCTACCACCATCTCAGCTTCCTAGGGATACGTGTATCCTAATCTGGGATATTTGTACCTAAAACCCTCTCTCTTACTCACTGATCAATAAAATATTAAATCTAACGAGCCGCAAACTCAATATTTGAAACCTTTTTCGTCATTTCTTCTTAGCTCCTTTGTCGGATTTTGATTGGCAACAGTGCCATTATCTGTTTTAATTTTATAAAGATAGTAATTTATATTAAATCTTAGTGATGAGATTTCTATTCCTTGGTGGTGGAGTGGTTTAGATGAAATTTTAGGGTGTTTTAAGTTTTTAGTTGTAATCCGCGCATCCAGTACGTATGGGCAGGGAGAGGGTCTCTCTGCTTGTGCGTATTTTTGCACTTCATTAGCAATGAAATGCCACTAGCGTGGCAATTTGCTACGCAAATGAGTGAATTTTGACCTGTAGAGCACTTCATTGATGAAGAGGTGTAAGAGTGGTGCTTGGAAGCAGGATTGAACGGACGGGCTTCTTCATTAGCAATGAAGTGCCACTAGCGTGGCAATTTGCTACGCAAATGAGTGACCTTTTACTTTTAGAGCACTTCATTGATGAAGAGGTGTAAGAGTGGTGCTTGGAAGCAGGATTGAACGGACGGGCCTCTTCATTAGCAATGAAATGCCACTAGCGTGGCAATTTGCTACGCAAATGAGTGGATTTTTACCTGTAGAGCACTTCATTGATGAAGAGGTATGGAACTGGTGCTTGGAAGCAGGATTGAACTGCCGACCTCTTCATTACCAATGAAGTGCTCTACCACTGAGCTATCCAAGCTGGATTTATTTTCCTTAGAGCACTTCGAGAAGTGATTTTTGGAATTTAAGCATTTTAGCATACAATCAAGTTGAGCATTGCTTCCTACTAGTATCTCACATTCCGCACCCTAGGGGTGCCAAATCATAAAAACGTTTCAAATGGAGTTGTAGAATACCGACAAGAGTTTTGGCGGCGGGTTTAAGATTGACAATTTGTTTTAAAAGCCTGTCATTATCTATGATATAGGCGACTT
>JBJTTW010000197.1:0-2086 GCA_046080385.1 bacterium | reverse complement strand
AATGGTGATGTACAGGTAACTGTATCTGCTGCTGCAGGTAAATTAGAGCCTGGTACTATCGTTAACGTATCTACTTCATCACCTAGTACTGAATCAGTAAGAGTACCAGTTTTAGCGGATGGAAGCTTTAAAGCTGTCCTAAGATCTTCTCCAACTGCGATTCTTACATTAACTCAGACTCCTACAACTAACAAGACTGGAGCTAATATCCAAGTTAAGACGGTTGATTTGTCTAAGGTTACTAATGATCCAGTATTCAAGGGTGTAGTTCCTACATTATTAACTTCTTCATTAGCTAACAAAGGTACAGTAATTGCGTTGTTTGATACACCAGCTGTTACTGGATTCACTTTCGCTGATGTAGATTCTACTGCAACAGTAAATGGTGTGCCTGTAACTGAAGTAGCTACTGGTAAATATGCGGCTATCGTTCCTGCAAGCGCTGGTACTTATACATTATCGGTAACTGTTGCTGGTAAAGCCGTAACTACTACTCTAACTCTTGCTACTGTAACTGCTACTGGTAAAGCTGTCCCAGCTATCGGTGCTGTTAACGTTAAAGCAGATGATTCAGTAGTGGTTAATGTTAGTAAAGCTGGAACTACGTTCCCGTCAGATCTATCTTTCGAAATTGTTTACACAGATGGTACTACTGCGGTAGTGGCTAACTCTGCTGTAACTCTTAGAAAAGCTGGAGCTAGAGCTAAGTTCGCTAACCCTCAAGCTGCTAAAGATCCTAAAGCTGCTAAAGATATAGCTTATATCCAAGCTGTAGCTGCAGGTGGAAGCAGAGCTATGTCTCTTTAATCACCCTTACTAAACTCAGAATTAAAAAAGGAGCCTCAGGGCTCCTTTTTTTATGTTTATTTTTTAGTTCGGCAGTTTTCTTATTTGATTAGAAAGTTCTGTGAAGATCCGAGAATGCTTTAAAATGGCTTCTAGACTGGATTTCCTTATTTGATTTTTATTTGACTCTTATTTGACTGGATTTGTTAATTTTGTTAGAGTTATGGAATAGGATACTAAGTATGGAAATTAATGAACTTACAGACTTGCTAGAAAAGATGCTTGATTTGCCTAAAGAAACTGAGTGGCTTGAATTTAAGGTTAATAATTATGATGAAAATACTATAGGTAAACTGCTGTCTGCTTTATCTAATACCGCCCTGATTGATAATAAAGAACATGGTTACTTAGTTTATGGAGTTGAGGATGAACCCCATGCTGTGGTCGGTACTAAAACTTTTATATCTGATCTGAAAATAGGAAACCAAGATATAGAGCCTTGGCTGAGTAGTATGTTAGTTCCTCGTATTGATTTTAGAGTCTATGATTTTAAATACAAAGATAAACAAATATCAATAATTGAAATCCCTGCCGCAATCAATGGTCCCGTTAAATTTAAATCTCAAGCATATATTCGCATTAGCAGGCATACTAAGCCATTGAATGATTATCCTGAACTAGAAAGAAAAATATGGAGTAAGACTTCCCAGAGCTCATTTGAATCTGAAATAGCACTAGATAAACTGGACGAAAACGATATAAACAGGCTTTTAGATGTCCAGTCTTATTTCCGTTTAATTGGCGTGGCGTTACCTAAAAGTACAGAAGCTATTCTAGATAGATTACTTAAGGATCCGCTGAAAAATGCTGTTTTTAGCATTTTTCGACCCCGACCGAGGTATAAAACCTAGCTCGGGGAGCGGATCCTTAATCTCTTTACCTGACAGTCCGTGATGAAAAATTTCATTTTTCATCACTTCCTTAAAGGAGGATTTATAAAGCACAGAAATAAAAAATACCAAATCACTAATTTGGGTGCACTGCTCTTCGCAAAAGATCTTCATGAGTTCGATGATTTATATAGAAGAGCGATTAGGGTTATCATTTACGAAAACAAAAATAAGATTACAGCACTTAAAGAGAGAACTTTTGAGAGTGGTTATGCTGTGTGTTTCAGTTTAGTAATGGATTATATTAATGATCAAATAACCAAGGGGGAACGCATCGGAGATTCATTTAGAGAGACTATTAAAATTTATCCCGAAGTTATAATCCGAGAGTTAGTCGCTAACGCCATTAT
>JBJTTW010000196.1:0-2875 GCA_046080385.1 bacterium | reverse complement strand
GTTAACAGAATTTACATTTAAATTCATATCAGTATTATTAGGAATATTTATACTAGCAGGTGCGATGATAGGTAAGTCATTTTCAAGATCGGCAAGCGGCTTACTATAAGCTTTTTCAGAAATACTAAGCGAAGCTTCTTTATCAGTGACTTCCTCAGTAACCCTTGCTGACGTAACAGCAGAAGTCATAGCTGGCTTAACTTTTACTGAATCATTCACTTCACTATCCGCACTAGTCATTCTAGAATCTATCTGAATTTCAATAAACTTAATTTCTGGATTTAGAGACTGTTTAAGAGCTTGAATAAGCTCTTCATTTTTAGCTTCTAGTTTAGTTTTTAAAAATTTAAATTTTTCAGGAATTGCGAAAACAGCCTTCTCTCCATGACTAGAGATTAGCTTCGCTTTACTACTGTTGATAAGCCCTTTAGTTGGCGGGTTTAAAAACTGCATAAAGTCAGAGAAATCACGAGACACCGTGTTTTCGGAAACACCAAAGCTAGGAGCCGTTTCTAGAGTTGAGTTTGAATTTGCATTTTCGGCAGGGCTGCTATTTTGCATGGTCTCTCCCATCTCCGAGAAAGGCTTAGCATTAATCTTCTCTGCATTTTCTGCGACTTTAGCCTCAGTGCTTGGTTTCTTTGAATTCGCCGAAACAGCTACCGCAAGAGGCTTAACCGCTCCACCACTGAGTCTATTCTCTAAATCAAGAATTCGCTCTCTTAATTTTTTAATATCTATAAAATCTTCTCTAAGAGATAGCTTTAGGCAGAGTGTTTTAAATAATTTTTTAGCTTGAGAACTCTGTTTAAGTATCGCCTCATATTTAGATATCTCCTCTGCTATATAAAGGATCTCAGCTTTAGGAATATTTTTTTCATTAATTAAATTTATACATGGTTTAATTTCTTCTAAGCCTTCATTTAGACAGAGTTCCTCTAGAATTTTTATACTGCTTTGAAAAAGTTCACCTGTAAGTATCTGCGGGTCTGGGTTTTTTATGAAAATATTTTCTATTTTATTTAAAAGCTCTAAGCTCTCTTTGTTAAGTATGGAGAACAGTAGGTCGGTGACTTCTCTTTCAGATACTTTCCCTAAAGTCCTTTCTATAATTTCTCTAGAGATAGTTTCGTCTTTTTCATTAAAAACACTAACTTGCTCTAGTATGCTTAAAGCATCTCTCAGAGCACCTTCCGATTCTTCTGTTATGAATTTTAGGGCTTCATCGCTAATATTAATCTGCTCTATACCTGCGATCTCTCTTAATCTTGTAAAGCAGTCTTTCTGGTTAATAGGCTTAAAACGGAATTGTTGGCAGCGACTTACTATAGTAGGTAAAACTTTATGGGCTTCAGTGGTCGCTAAGATAAATACTACATTTTCAGGCGGTTCTTCAAAAAGTTTAAGTAAGGCGTTAAAGGCATCCTTGCTTGCCATATGGACTTCATCGATTATATAAATTTTATAATCACTATTAATCGTAGACAGGCTAGCTTTAATTACTAAATCTCTAGCATCATCTACCCCACCATGGCTTGCTGCGTCTATTTCGACTACATCTAGGTCACCGCCATTCGTGATATTAATACAGCTAGAACATTTACCGCAGGGAGTTAAAGTCGCTTTCTCTCCAGTTTTTTTATTTTTACAGTTAAGTGATTTAGCGATAATGCGAGCTGTGCTCGTTTTACCAGCTCCACGTGGACCTGTTAATAAATAAGCACTGGCTATTTTATTATTAGTGAAAGCCTTTTCTAAAGCAAGCTTCACATCATCTTGCCCAACAAGATCTCCGATACTTTGAGGTCTATATTTAAGCGTGAGCATCCACTACATCGCCATTATGCTGTAACCACAGTCTACGTGAATTACTTCACCTGTAATACCGCTAGATAAAGGGCTGGCTAGGAAGAGGGCTGTTCCAGCAACTTCTTCTAATTCTACATTTCTCCTTAGAGGTGATATCTCCGCGTGGCGATTCATCATGGTATTTAAATCTGCGATACCTCTTGCTGCAAGGGTTTTAATTGGTCCAGCAGAAATACCATTCACTCTAATATTCTCTTGACCTAAATCCTGAGCCAAATATCTAACCCCAGCTTCTAAACTCGCTTTAGCGATACCCATCATATTATAGTTAGGCACTACTCTTTCAGCGCCTAAGTAAGTAAGGGTGATAATAGAACCGCCACCCGCTTTATTCATAAGTGGTCTAGCTGCTCTTGCCATCGCAGTTAGAGAATAAGCCGAGATATCCTGAGCTATCGCAAAATGCTCTCTTTCTGTACTTATATAACCACCTTGTAAAGTTTCTTTAGGAGCAAAAGCTAGGCAGTGAACGAAAATGTCTAATTTTCCATTAAATCTATCTGATACAGACTGGAAAGCGGAAGAGATCATCTCATCTTTAGTAACATCACAGTCTACTAATAAAGGGCTTTTCATGTCTTGAGTAAGTTCTAGAACTGTCTCTTTAAGCCTATCTCCTTGATATGAAAACGCTACTTCAGCACCAGCTTCATAGAGCATTTGAGCTATAGCCCAAGCGATACTTCTTTTATTAGCGACACCAGATATTAGAACTTTTTTACCAGCTAAAATACTTGCGTAAGCACTACTAGATTTAACTTCTATTTCAAGCATAGTTTTTCATTTTATCATATTCGTATTCGGCTACTTATCCTTGTTAGTTTTGGAAGAAGCAAGGTTAGAGACTAGGACATAACGCAGAAAATCAGGGCAAAATCATTCTAACTAAGAGAAGAGTAATTTTTCTCTAAAATCGGCAGACCATCCAGCTTTCAGCCTTTTATTAACCAAACTGCATTTGGAGGATTCTAGTTTGAGCAGATTGAGGGTTAATTTTCTAATCTGC
>JBJTTW010000195.1:0-8627 GCA_046080385.1 bacterium | reverse complement strand
ACTAGCCATGCTAATGGCATAAAGTGAAGAGAGATGGAATTTCTTGCAGAAATTCCATCTCTCTTGATAAACTTCTCTCTGAAATCTAATTAACAATGGGCTTAAATTATTAAAAATTTAACTTCAGATCTGAACTCAGGTGTGAGATGAATTTTGTTGGCAGTACTATTATCTATGCTTATATGCAGGCGATAGGCATTGTTGATGATCATTTTCAGGATTGCTGGAAAAGTACAGACTCTGATAAATCTTCTCAGCCTTTAACCATATTTCTTTAAACTCTTCTTCAGGATTAGATCCAGAAGTAATACCAGCCCCACTATGAAAAGATAATTCTTGTTTATTCTTGTCATAGACAAGGCTTCTGATAATAATATTAAACTCACCACCTTCATGGAATTTAAAATAACCTATAGAACCAGTATAAGGACCGCGTTTTATTCCTTCTAGTTCTTTTATAATTTCCATCGCTCGAATTTTAGGAGTGCCAGTTATAGAACCACCAGGATAGGTCGCGGAGAAGATTTTTTCTAAATCAGGAATTGAAGTAAAATTTTGAGATTTATTTGTCATTCTTGGCTTTGAACCAGTCTGCTCAGAAGATATTTTTAAAAAGCTGTCTTCATTTAAAATAGAGCTTACTTTAGAAACTAAATGAAATAGGTTTTTAAATTTTTTTATTTCCATAAACTCAGATACTTTCACTGAGCTAGTTTTAGAAATACGACTTAAATCATTTCTGATTAAATCTATTATCATGATGTGTTCGGCTTTTTCTTTTTCTGAGATTAAAAGCTCGTTTTTTTTACTGAGATCAGCGGTACCTTTAATAGGACTACTTTCTATAACCCAATCATAGGCGTGTAGCGGAACTCCAATTTCTGCGTTTTCGTTGTCCTCATGATCCTCATGTACTTCTAGTACACTCCGGTCATTCGTCCTCCTCAGCCTTGAACTTGTTCGTTCGGCTACACGCCTATCATAGAGCTGTTGCGGAACTCCAATTTCTGCATTTTCATCGTCCTTATGATTCTTGGGATAAATTTTCAGAAATGATTCTGGTGAGCTGCTTAAGATAGCGTAATTAGAATAATTTATGAAAGCACTGTAAGGAGCGGGGTTCTCTGCTTTAAGATTCTCATAAAGTTTTTCCATATCATCATTTGATAGTTCTTTAGACCATGAGATCTTTTCGGAGATATTAGCCTGATAAATATCTCCTTCCTCTATATATTTTTGGCATTTTTGAATTTTTTTAATATATTTACTTTTATTGAAAGGCTTTGCAGGAAAGTTTTTTAATTGAGAGTGATTTTGTGGAATTTTTTTTAATGACTCTTCTTGAATTTCATTTTCTGCGTTTATTTTATTCTTAATATTCACGTTATTAATTTTTTTAATTTCCTCATAGAGGATAAATTCCATCTCCCCTTCATAGCAGATATATCCAGCTATGCCAGCGTGAGGATGTTCTAGAATCTCAGGATTCTCTTTTAGAAATGAATTAAGCCCACTAAGAGAAAAAAACTTCCTAATGGGCTTAAAACACTTTATTTGATTTATTAATCTATTTTCAAGATAATGCTGTTTTGAACTCGAACGCTCACTAACACTGTCTTCAACAAGGGTTTCTAGTAAGAAATTATGATCTTTGAGTGCAAACTCTGACTGATGCATTACCATTAAATCCTTCAGCATTAATGACAGGTTTATGTATTCTAATATCTACAGTATCAATGCGTGCAAATTTTTTAAAAAGCTCATCAGTAATAGATTTGCTGAGATGTTCAATTAGATTATATTCTTTCGCTTTAGCTACGTCTTGAATGGTATGAGATAGGTCTACGTAGCTGATACTATCTTCCATTCTATCGTGCGTGCAGGCAGAGCTTAGATCCAGAGCGACTCTTAGGTTTACTATAACCGCTTGACCTCTTCTTCTTTCGCTCTCATATATACCAAGCCTACAAAAAGCCTGAACATTCTCTAAATATATTTCAGTGATCATAATTAACTAGCTGTAATTTCAGTTTTAAGTCTTTTAATTCTCTGCGAAAACTCTACAGTTAATAAAGAAGACTCTTCCAATTGTTTTTCTAGTAAAGAACATTTAGTTTTAAAATGCTCAAGTTCTTGCGTAAGCTGCTCTATATTAGCGTTTTTAATATTTAAGATTTCTTCAAGCTCTTCATTAGCATTAGTATCGATTATTCTCGAACCATCATTTTTATTTTCTAGCTCAGGTTTTTCTTCTCTGTTGTTCGTATCTACAGGTAGGGCTTTTGAATTTTCTAAATCTAAGAGTTTATTATTAAATTCTTCTAGCTTTTCCTCCAGATCCCTGATTTCAGAATTCTTATCATTAAGAGTACACTGAAGTTTTGCTAGTGACTTCATTTCTTGATCACTTAACTGGCTTACTTCATTTAGTGCTTTATCTAATAGAGATTGACTTTTCTCTAATAGAGTAGCTTTTCCCAAGCCACCCATAAAAATATCAAAGATATTTTTCGAATTTCTTTTATTAATTTCAGTCAGAACGTTATCTTTAGCTGATTTAATAAATTCAGATATTTCTTTAAGTCTTGATTCGTTATTTCGCATGTTCTAGCTCCTTTGCTGTCTTTGCTGTTACTACATCCACATCACTCTCTATCTTTATTGCGGCAGGAACCAGTTTGACACCCATTCTCTTTTTAGGTTTTTCGATATTAGTTATCTCTACTTCAAATTTAGTGCCTAATACTGGAAACTCTTTTTCACTGTAATTTGATTTGTGTAAAAGGGCTTCTATACCTGGTTCGACTTCAATAAAGAATCCAAATTCAGCATGACTAACCACTTTGCCTTTATGCTTAGTGCCGACCTTAAACTTATTTTCATCAATGATAGTCCAAGGTTCAGGAACTATCTGTTTTCTACTTATGGCGATCTGTTGATTATCGCTATCTATTTTAAATACTTTTCCAGAGATCTCATCACCAGCACTAATTAAATCGGAAGGTTCGTTAAACCGAGCCCAAGATAATTCAGAAGAAGGGATCAGGATATCTATGCCATCGTACTCAATAAAAGCACCAAATTTAGTAGTCCTTACTACTTTTCCTGTAATTTCCTGACCTATAAAGAGTTTGCTGATTACTTCATTAATCTTCGCTTTTCTTTGCTCATCGCTAACGGTTTTATTATCAAGAATAATCTTATTTTTAGATTCATCTAATTCTAAGATTTTAGCTGGAATCTTTTTACCTATCCATTTCTGCTGATCAAGGTTTTTTAAAGAATCGTGCTTATAGTCGATAAGCCTTAATGGAATAAAAGCTCTTTGTTTAGTTAGAGTAATGGTTACTTCTGCACCATTTTTAACGACCTTATTAATTAAGACTTCTAGATTCTGCTCTTTAAGTTCGTTTAGTTTATTCCAGTTAGCTTTTTCTTCTATTTTTTTAATCGAAGCCCTGTAAACACCTGGTGTTTTACGCTCCTCTTCGATGATGCAAACCTCAATGCGGTCACCGATTTTATAATCTTTAAGTTCTTTAGTGCCAAGTTCGTTTTTAGTTATACATGCTTCATAATTTTTGTTTATATCTAAAAAAATTCCATCAGAATTAACTGCAAGCACAGTAGCTTGTAGTATCTGACCCTGCTGTGGTCGGTTTTCTTGCCTAGCAAGCAGAATTTCTTCTACTAATTTATTATTCTTAGCTGCCATAAATAACAATACGTAATATTACATTCTAACTCATTTAACTTTTAAAAATTCAGAAAAATAATATCTTGATGCTAAAGCCAGTCCTAAAGCGATAGCGGCATATATAAAACCGAAAATATTAAATGAATCTAAACCAAGCTCACGTAAATATCTTAATAAAAAACCTAAGCCTATCATTAGAATAATCATGACACTTCCTTTAACTCCGAAAAGAATTAAAAAACCAGTCAGGTAGTTAATGGGACGTTCGTCTATTTTAGGTAAGTTAGAAATATTTCTTAAACAAGCTTTTTTTAGAACAGTAGTAGCTTTTAAAATTCCGACTGCTATGGATAAAATCAAGAGCAAAAGCATCCAAGAAGGCTGTTCAAAGTAAGGCGTAAGCCACTGAATGGCTCTGTTACCGATTCTTAAGCCAACGCTTAACCAAATCAGCCCTGCTACTAATAAGCTAAATCTTGCTGGAGTCATTTTTTTAATACTATCAAATGGCACAGTATCAAGCTTGTACTTTACCAAGGGTTTAAGTTTTTATTTTTTGAGCTTTGTTTTGGCTCTGCTTTTACTTGCTTGTGTGCTTCACCCTCCTGAACTTGTAATAAAAGGTTTTCTAATTCTTGTTCTGAGAGTTTATTTTTGTTTTCAGGGTTTTCCTCAGGTTTCTTTTCTGCTTCAGTTTTATTTTCTTCTTTCTTTGGATTATCTTTTTTTTCTTTATCTCCGTTTTTGTTTTTTTGCTTTTCTTTTTCGGTTTTATTTTTTTCAGGATTATTTTTTTTCTCTTCCTCGTCCTGGAGAAGTTTCTCAGCTAATTTAAGATTATAGATAGCATCTCTATCTTTAGAATTTATCTTCAAAGCTCCTTGATAAGAAGAGATAGCTCTTCTGTAATCTTTTTGCTTAAAGAAAGAATTACCTAAATTATAAAAAGCTTTTTCTTTTAAATCATCGTTTTTAGGATTATTCTGAATACTTTTCTTGAAAAGGTTTTCAGCTTGTTTAAAGTTACTTTCTTTATATATTATTCTAGCTAGATTGTAATTCAGACGAGCATTCTGGGGATTATCACTGAGAGCTTTTATATAAAGCTCTTTAGCAGTAGTAAATTTAGAATTTTTTAAATTGAAATCACCTTGAATTATATTTGGATTAATGAAAGCCATTGCTGGTCTTGGAGAAAGATTATTGAGAATTATTAGTACTACAACTACAGACAGAATAATATTACTTTTTTTCTCAGGCTTTTCTTTCTTTGAAGCGAGAGAGTTGCTTTTTATTGATTTATGATTTTTATTGTTGACGTCAGGTTTATTTATAAAGTTAAAAATTAAACCTGAAAGACTCTCTATAATTAAGAAAAGAAGAGAGAGGCTAAGAAATATCTGGTAAGTTTCTTGCCAGCGCTGTATTTTACTTGATTTTAAATTTTTACGATTCTCTCCTTTTTTAATAAAATTATCGTAGACATTCTCTAGATTTAAGTTTCCAGAGCGTGAGAGAATATATTTTCCATCCGTAATTTTAGCTATATCTTTTAAAAGGCTTTCATTGAGCTTAGAGATAACTATTTTTCCGTTTTTATCTTTTATTAGTTCATCGTTATAACTAATAGGGGCTCCTTCAGCAGAGCCGATACCGATAGAAATAATTTTAATACCTTGTTTTTTTGCTTCAGCAGCGAGTTCGTTAGTTTGCTGATCCTGTTCTTCACCGTCACTGACTATAACCAGATATTTTTCATTACCTTCTAAGAAACTAAAACCACGAATAGCAGTTTCTATGGCTGATTTAATTGAAGTACCTTCAGCAGTGATACTATCTACATCTATTTGCTGCACCCATTCTTTAACCATGCCGTAATCATGCGTTAGTGGTGACTGTAAAAAACTAGTGCCAGCGAAGACTATAACTCCGACCTTGTCGCCATCAAGTTTATCTATTAATTTAGCTATCTCTAACTTAGCTCTAAATAAACGATTTGGGCTGATGTCACTAGCCAGCATGCTTTTAGAGACGTCTATGGCGATAAATATATTAGAACCTTGTTTCTCTATGGTCTGTATATCGAAATTCCACCTAGGAGATATTAGACTGATAATGAAAAACAGTGCAGCTAAGCAGAGTAAAAGTGATCTAAAGAAAATAAATTTAGGTTTAAAAGAAGGAATAAGCTCTGAGATTCGTTTTTCTATGCAAAACTCTAGTAAGTTTTTTTTAGATTTTTTAAATGACCAGATTAGAAAACCTATTAATAAAGGGAGCAGAAATAATAATGTTAAAAGTTCGGGATGTTTAATATTCATTTCTGCTTAAAACCTTTTCAGTACAGTATTAGCTAGACCTAACTCTAGTATAAATATTAGAAAAGCTGCCCACAAGAAGTATTCATATTTATCTTGATAATTATGATACTGCTTGACTTCACGCTCTGTTTTTTCTAATTTATTTATTTCATCATAGATAGCTGTTAATTCTTCTGTACTCTTCGCTCTAAAATACTTAGCAGCAGTGCTTTCTGCGATTTCGGTAAGCGTAGCTTCGTCTATAGTGACGTTCTGTTTAATTAATTTATCACCGTAAGGAGTTTTAATCAGAAAGGGTACTTCGCCTTCCTGTCCTATACCTATAGTGTAGATTTTAATATGATATTTTTTAGCAAGCTCGGTCGCCATAAGTGGTGAGATACTGCCAGCAGTGTTCTGTCCGTCTGTCATGAGGATTAATACTTTAGATTTAGCATCTAAGTCTTTTAATCTTTTAACCCCGAGCGCGATAGCTGAGCCTATGGCAGTAGCATTACCAGCAGCACCGATGTATAGCTGTCTTACTAAATCTAACACAGCACCATGATCTCTAGTAATAGGACACTGTGTATAAGCTTCATCCCCGAAAACGATTAAACCTAATCTATCATTAGCTCTAGAGAGAATAAATTCACTGACTATTTTTTTAAGTACAGTGAGTCTGTCTACGGTATCTTCATCTATCTTAAAATCAAGTGCTGACATGCTTTGAGAGGTATCGATTAACAGGATAATGTCTAGCCCAAGGTTTTTTTCAGAGATCATCGACTGCCCAAACTGTGGTCTAGCCAAGGCAATAATAATTAAAATGATCGCTAGAATCCTTAATATAAAAGGGAAATGATAAGTTAAAGTATCTAGAATGTTTGTTTTAAAACGGTTTCCATTAGCTAAACTTAATTGTAAACCAGAAATTCTTTCTTTTTTAAAGTGCAAGAAAATAAGTAGAGGCACTAAAAGCAGTAACAGAAAGAATAGTGGACTTGCAAAGCTCATTTATTTAATCCTAGATTAGAATTGACTGCTGGGTTTTTAAGCAGGGCTTGAAATTTAGTTTCCTGTTCTTGAATGATATTTATAGCTTTATTTAAGTCATTTAACTTCTGTTCAGCACTAAATTCTTTTTTAGCGAATTTAGCTAAATCAGCACGGCTTAGTGAGTCGATAAGAAACCTAGTATCGGGACTGCTTAATTCTTTAATTTCATATAAGGATGATTTAATCTCATCTGTAGTTTTATCTAATAGAGCGGTATTCAGGCGTTTATCGAAATATAGACGGATTAGCTCCGAATAATTTAAATAGAATTTTTTATTATCACTTTCTAATTTGAGCTTCTGTAATTTCTCTATAAGACTTTCATAGAAAGGCTTTTTGGGTATATTTTTTTTCTTCCTAGAGAAAAATTTATATAAAAAATAAATTATAGCTACGCTAAAAATACCGATAAGAGTATATAAAAGCCACTCTGGCACAGCTGTTTCACTATAACCATGAATATCCTTAAGACTATTAATTAGTTTTTCTCTTGTTTCAGGAGTCATAGTGAAATTTATTTTTTATTTCCTGTAAGTCCTTTTAAATAATTATAAAGAGTGATGGTGTTTTGTAGTTTTGTTTTTACGGAAGCTTCTAAATTTTCGATAGTTCCTTTTTTTAGAAAGGCTTTTTTAATATTTTCTAAATCTGGGTCTGGTGGATTTTCAGTAGGGTTAGCAATACTACTTTTAAAGAAAGGGGCTGTTAACCAGTTAACCATATACATTTCTTTTGTTTTCATGTTTTCTGTGTCTGCATCCTTCTTAAGAGGAACCTTGTATTTAATGATTTTATTTTTATAATCACGGAATTTATCTTTATTTAAAAAATTTTCTAAAACCGTAATCTCGGGATCTATTGCACAGCCAGATATTTCTAAGGATTTTTCTTGCTGAAACGCTTTTGCTATGCCAGCACCCCACAGAATATTCATATTAAGGTCATAGTCATTATCCATAAAACTACAATCGAGAAGATTACTTTTAGTAATAACTCCTCTTAAGGCTAAGCCAGCTGTGTAGCTTGCTGAAACAAAGTCAATGCTTGTATCTATAAGGGTTGCTAAAGCTTTAAAGCTCTTATTCTCTGTTGTAATTATGATTGAGTCAGAAATAATAAGTATTTTCAACTTGTGATTATTATTGTTGTTAGGTTCTTTGCTTCGTTTAAGCTCATCAGCATTAGTTTTTCTCTTATATACAGATCCACTGATATAGTTAGTAAAAATTTTTAAGATTTCCTGCAAGTTTGTGAGATCGTTCTGTGCGAGTTCTTTAAAACCTAAAATGTCTAAAAAGCAGATATAGCAATCGTTTATGGTTGTGATTTTTCTGTGTCTGTCTCTCCAAATATTTTCTCTTCTTACTTCCTTATCATTACCGAGAACAAGGAATTCACTGTTTGGTGGGATGGGCTCTAATGGCTTGGCGTTCATGTGCTAAATATTAGTTCATTTTTGAGTTTCGATTGGTGAAATCCCTGAATAATTTTTATTAATGCTGGATTACCCTTAGAGTCTTTATTTGAGGGTATGACTGATGAAAAGAAAATCAGCGAATTGGCTTAAAATA
>JBJTTW010000194.1:0-19916 GCA_046080385.1 bacterium | reverse complement strand
ACTATCAAAATGCCCAGCAAAATAACGAGCACCATAGCCACAAGCCACTGTATAAGGCTCACCCATTAAAGTTTCTGCATATTTATTCCACTCTGAAATAGTTCCTAATACCCTAGAATAAATCCCATTTAATATAGCAAGCTCTGTCTGAGTATAATTCCCCTCACTACAGCTTTCCAGATCAAAATAGTAAGAATCTACCCTGCGATAAGTTAATTCTGGAAGCTGATCCATACCACTGCCTAATAATTCAAAACTTTTTAAAAACCCTAAATCTATTAAACCACTTTTGAATTGATATTTAGAATTAACTAAGGTAAGTGTAGTCGCAGAACCGAAATCAAAAAGAGCGATATTCATATTCTCAAACATTTTTAAAGCTCCTAAAGCCTTAATCCGCCTATCATCGCCGAGTTCACTATAAGTACCTTTTAATAATTTTTTCTGCTCTAAAAGCTCTTCATTAAACTCAATCGGAAACCAAAGGGCATGTTGCTTTTGTAAACCCTGCAATAAAACCTTAGTCTTATCCTTTTCAATAGCATTGAGAGATTTTTTAGTACTAACTATAAAAACCCTGAAAGTATCAATGCCAATTGATCCGCTATACTGATGTAAGGATGCTGAAATTGCACTTGTTAAATCATCTATCTCAAAGAAGCTTTGTCGATTAAAATGGTACTTAACGAGACTATTACCTATATCAATAATTAATAACATGAGTTCTGTTTCTTCTAATATATACAACCTGATTTTTAAACCAAGTACTGCCTTTAAGTATTTTGACCTTAAATTCAATAGAAGTCTATTCTTTCAATCATTAATCGTCTGTTTTTTAGCCGCTGCCTCTTCAACTTTTCTATCGCTTGGTGAAAGCCTAGATATCATATTCCAAATCGTGGGTTCTGCGACACTGATTTTCTTAATAGGCTTTATTTTTACTTTAAAACGAAATGACTTCTTTAAATTAATCTGTTTTCTCTGCTTTGCTAATCTACCACTGATTTTCAAAGCACCACTAACTTTAATTAGTTATAAACTGCCATTCTTAGGCTTCACATTATCATTTTTACTTTCATTATGGGTATTTAACCTTACATTAATCGCTACGGCAACTATCTGTAAAATATCTAAAGCAAGAGCCTTATTATTATTACTAATACCGACTATTTTACTTGTAATAATTATTTTCATACTGGTAGTTAAATTAGTCTTACCTGCACTAGGAATGTTTATCTAAGAAAATCATGAGAGCGACAAAAACGCAGAAAATGGAGTTATGTAGCAGTCTATGAAAAAAGCAATTATATTAGGTTCGGGCTTAGATATATTATCGGGAGAGAGTCCTATCGAATCTATCCCTTATACTGAAATTCCAGGCTGGCCTCTAGGTAAGGTTAAAGGTCATAAAGGCGTTCTTGATAAATATAAAAACATCTGGGTTCTAAGAGGCAGAGCCCATCTATATGAGGGTTTCACCTGGGAACAAGCCTGCTTCCCCACTCAGTATCTTATAGACCAAGGTATAGAAGAACTTATTCTGACGAATGCAGCTGGTGGCATAGATCCTAATTATGAAATAGGTGATCTTATGCAGATTACAGGCTATCTAAATTTTATGAAACCAGATAAATCTCGTAAACTATCTAGAATTTTGCAGAAACCTACCATATTTAATACAGAGCTTATTAATAATCCACAGAACGAAAACGCCGCACTTGGAGTTCCGGAGCAGAACCTAAACATTCGCCTACATCAAGGGCGTGTAGCCAAACGAACAAGTTCAAGGCTGAGGAGGACGCATGACCGCAGTGCAATTTCCAGCGATGCCGAGGATGCGACACCAGTGTCGTATGCGAGCAAGCGGAAATACAAGCTCCGCTTACTAGGCGTGCATGAGGATCATGAGGCGGGCGAAAACGCAGAAATTGGAGTTTCGCTACACGCCCATCAAGGTATTTATGTAGGTGTACACGGACCTAATTACGAAACCCACTCAGAGATAGCTTTATTTAAAAGCATGGGTGCAAGTGCTGTTGGTATGTCTACTATTCCAGAAATAGAAACTGCTGTTAAAAACAATGTCAAGGTAACAGCAATTAGCATTATCACTAATGTCTATGGAAAAACAGTAGATCTAGGGCACGAAGGCGTGGTTCAGGCAGCTAAAAATGCTAGTGAAAAATTAGCTAGATTACTATGCCTGAGTTAAATAGATACTTACAGAGAAAAGTTCTCCACACCAGTAAAAGAGGGGGCAAAAACATAAAAACTAAAATTATCGGGCAACTTGTTACTAGAAGTGATAGAGGTTTTTCTATATTAGAAATGGTGGTCGCTATAACGATTCTAAGTGTTGTAACCTCTTTACTGTATCTCTATAACAATAAAGGTTTTCTCTTCTTCGATAAAATATTTACTTTCGATAGAATACAGTTAAACAGTAAATCTGCGACGGAATTACTATTAAATAATCTGCGTGAAGCCAGCCAAGAATATATTTATATAGGCTCTGGTTTTAACAGTAGCATCCCCCTCCCTAATGATTTGGTTAACGGATCTGAGTATATTTATTTCGCTAAATTCATTTCAGATAAAGAAAACTCTGAAGTACAAGGAATTAAAGATAGTATAAATAGAAAGACTAATGGTCACTATGACTACTATCTAGCTTATCAAGCTCAAATAGAGAATGGTCGAGGCTCATATTATGAGGATAGAGCTCGCTTAAGAACTATCATTTTCCCCGATCAAACTATCGATCATACTGATTTTAATCAAGAAGACTGGCCTTTCTTACCTGAAGTGAGCGAAGAGGATCGAAAAAAAATTAAAAACTTTGGGTTTCTTGATTTTTTAAAACTCAGTGGCAATAGCGATGTCTTTAGCTTAAAAAATTCTGTAATAGATTTTAATTATTTAGATGGCAGTCAGTTACTTGATAAGAAGACTGTTCTAATTAATATTAAAATGACGGATAGCAAACAGAGTGTCATTCTTGAGAGCTCTAGTGCTGTGGTGCCGAGGAATTAAGAAATAACCTGAAACGCACGAGTAAGCTATCTAATTTCAATAATCAGAAAAACTGCAAGAGCTAAAATGCTGA
Source organism: bacterium (assembly GCA_046080385.1). Lineage (GTDB taxonomy): Bacteria > Cyanobacteriota > Vampirovibrionia > LMEP-6097 > LMEP-6097 > LMEP-6097. The sequence goes on along the minus strand of JBJTTW010000194.1, from coordinate 16,810 downwards.
TCATAGCAGGGTTTCAAAAGCAATATTGCAAATTATACATGTGGTGCTAAAATTGCAATAAGTGATAGGAAGAGAAATATTACCTGATTTAATAAATGAGCTTGCTAAACCTGAAGTTCTGATTTTAATTGGAGCAAGACAAGTCGGTAAGACACATCTATTAAATGAATTATATAAATTAGCTGAGTCTAAAAAGAAAACTGTTAAATACTTTAATCTTGAGCTACCTCTAGACAGCAGAATCTTTAATCAAGATCTAGTCTATCTCTATGAAGAACTAACCTCTGATACTGATTATTTATTTATTGATGAGTTTCAATATTTTGAAAATGCCTCAAAATTTTTTAAAGCTATTTTTGATGATAAAAAGATCAACACCAAGGTGATAGCCTCTGGCTCTTCTTCCTTAGAAATCCATAAACATCTCAAGGAAAGCCTTGCGGGAAGAAAAAAAGAAAAGATTATTTATCCTCTCTCCTTTCTGGAATACAGACAGCTTGATACTAATTTTGGAGATTTTCTGCTCTATGGCGGAATGCCCGGTTTATCGAAATTAAATCAACGTAAAGAGAAAATAGAACTTATTGGTAATCTTCTGCAAACCTTTATTCTAAAAGATATTAAATCATTAATTTTGGAGAAGAATGTGCCAGCCTTTAACGATCTGATTTATTTATTGGCTAACTATCAAGGGCAGATAGTTTCAGTCAATAATTTATCTAATGAATTGAGGCTCGATAATCGCAGTACCGAAAAATTCTTATATATTTTAGAGCAAACCTTTGTATTATATTCACTAACAAGCTTTTCAGCGAATCTAAGTAACGAAATAAAAAAATCTAAAAAATATTTTCTTTATGATCTGGGTATTAGAAATTTACTCTTAAATAACTTTAAAAATATTAAGAGAAGGGAAGATAAAGGCCAGATCTATGAAACTTATGTACATAATTTCTTTAAACAAAACAAGCCTATCAACTCAGAGCTAAGATTCTGGAGAACTCGTAATGGTGAAGAAGTAGATTTCATCTATATTAAAGATCAGGACATATACGCGATAGAAGTTAAATCAAAACTCAAAGATATGAGCATTCCCAACGGCTTAAAGAAATTTATTAGAGCTTATGATAAAACTATTAAAGCTTTCATTATTAATGAAAGCCTCTCTGGAACTACAGAATATGAAAATACATCCATAGAGTTTATTTTATTTGAGGAACTTGAATTAAATAAAAATATTAGGAAAATTTTAAAAGCTTAAATTCAAATTAAACATAATGCTAAAAATTAAAAAAAATCTTATTCTCCTCTTCTTCGCAGTCATAAGCTTTCAGCTTACAGCCTGCACCGAAATAAGTAATAAAACTAACTGCCTGAACATGAACCTCGGCTTCGAACCAGAATCTTTAGATTGGAATCAAGTCAGTGACGCTTATTCACCTACTATAATTTCTCAAATCATGGATGGACTAACTAGTTTCGATGAAAAAGATGGAGAAATTGCAGTAAAACCAGCTTTAGCTAAATCTTGGACTATTAACTCTGATGGCACTGAATATACTTTTCACTTAGACTCTCGGGCGAAGTGGTCTGATGGAAAACCAGTTCTAGCACAGCACTTCATCGATTCTTTCACGAGAGCTTTAAATCCAGAAACAGCTTCACCTTACGGAGACCTGCTCTCAGTGATAGACCTAAATAAATCGAAAGCCATAGATAATGAAACTCTACTGATTAAATTAAAATTTCCTGCTAATTATTTTCTATTCTTAACAGCACAGTGTTTCACCTATCCTATTCGTAAAGATCTTATAGCTAAATACGGTGATAACTGGACTGAAGCGGAGAATATGGTTACTAATGGTCGTTTCAGGCTAGATAAATGGCAGCATGAATATAAAATTGTTTTAAAAGCTGTCCCAGACTATTATTTACAGGATGAAATAAAAAGTAATATCACTGAACTTAAGTTTTTTATGGTCCCAGAACAGTCCAGTGCCTTCACTTTATTTAAAAAAGGACAGTTTGACTGGATAGACGGCGGTTCTGTACCAAGCTCAGAATTTAGTAAGTTAGACTCTTTAAATCCTCAGAGATCCTCACTTCTAAGAAGTACCTTTCTCGGCTTTAATGTTCAGAAAGCTCCATTTAATAATCCTCTACTGCGTAAAGCCTTTTCCTATGCGCTAGACCGAAAAGAGCTAGTGAAATTACGTGGCAGAGGGGATGTAGCCACTGCATCATGGATACCACCTAGCCTAAAATCCTTTTATAATGAGGAGCGTGGACTAGAATATAAGCCAGATGAAGCCCGTGCTTTATTAAAAGCTGCTGGTTATGAGAATGGTAAAAATTTTCCTGAAGTGGAGTATCTATACCCTAGTAGAGAAGATGCTAAAGCCTTAGCTGAAATCATGCACTCTATGTGGAAAAAAGAATTAAACATAAACGTAAAATTAGTAGCCCTAGAGTGGAAAGTCTTCTTAAAAACACTCACTGACAATCCTCCGCATCTTTATCGTATGAGCTGGGGTGCAGACTATCCAGAACCAAGCACCTTTATGTATTTATTTAATAAAAAATCTGCGATAAATCATGGTAGATGGAGTAATCCTAAATATGAGGAATTAGTGAAATCTGCGGTACAGAGCTTAAGTAAAGAAGAAAGCATTAGACTCTACCAAAAAGCTGAAAAAATTTTATTAGATGAAGAAACCGCTATTGCCCCATTGTTCGTGAATAGTCAGGTATTATTAAAACACGAGAATATTCATAATATAAGCCCTAACCCTTTAGATATTCTCGTTTTAGAAAAAGTAATTAAAAGATGAAAAAAATATACGGCGATATTAAAAGAAAAATCTTAAACAAGGCAGATAACATGCTCTCTGACGAGGTTAAAGAGGAGCTTGGCATTAAAAAAATCGAGCTCAACGACAAAATTAAAGAAAATTGCAAAGATTCACAAATAGGCTTCTTTCAACCGATAGACTCTCAGCTCTTAAATTCTAAAGAAGCCCAAAAAATAAAATCTGGCAGCATAATCGTTATAACGATTTTAATAGCTTTCCTATTATTTCTCTTTTTTAAACTTATAGTTCCTAACGATAACTATTTAAATGAAAGAGAAGGTATTACTGTTGTTGACGGGGATACCGTTCATAGAGAAATTCATAAAGATATCAAAAAATCTAAAGTAAATGAAATCCAGCAGATGCCTGTCTCTGAGAGTGATTTAAAAGTTGAAGATATTAAAGTTGCTAGTCCTAAAAGCTCTCAGGAAGCAGTAAATAAAGTTAAGACAAGCACTGATCCTATTGCTCAAATTGAAGCGGAAAGAGCGAAAGAGCTAGAAGCTGCTAAAAAAATTGAGGCACAGAATTTATTCAGTAAAGAAAATAGCACAAACAGTCAAACTAAAACTAATAGTTATACTGTACGCCGTGGGGATTCGCTAGCGATCATTGCTCAGAGAGTTTACGGCTCAAGCAGTATAACTAATATTGAAAAAATTAAAAAAGCTAATAAAATTAGAAACCCTCGCTCTCTTCAGGTCGGGCAGAAATTAGTAACTCCGTAGCCGGGAGAGGACGCAGGGAATGGAGGTTCTATAGCCTCTTAACCTGACAGGCAGTGATGAAAAATGAAATTTTTCATCACTGCCTTAAGTAGCTGACGAGGCTGGCTGATTGTTGAATCTACTAGCTTGCCCCTGAGCAAAGTTTTGAGCAGCGTTTGCTGCGTTAGTAAAGATATCTTTAGCTGTGCCTGCAAAGCCCTGTCCCTGTGGGTTTTGATAAGCAGAAGCTGATAATTTCTGATTTAAGAACTCAAAGATCTCTTTTTCTAATTCCTTCGGTAATTTCATAGCTTTAATTGCATTAACTACTTGCTGGTGATGATCTGCTTCTTCACCCACTTTCGCGAGCTTAGTCTTCAAGAAATACCCAGCTCCCACACCTAAACCACCTATAACCATAGCTAATTTTTTCCAACCCAAGCCCAGATAAAGTAATCCCGCCAAACCACCAGCACCCCACATTAAAGCAGTGCCAATTTTATCTACAGCAGTTCTACCTCTACCAATCATATTTTCAAAGGCATTTTTACCTGGAGGTTCATTAGAATCTTGAGCAGAATTGGTTTGTGTTTGATTAGTAGTGTTAGAAGTTCTCGAAAAATTTTGTGCAGTTTGACGGTTATAATTAGGATCTGCACTTTCAGGAGTAGCATTTCTAGCGTTTTGACCTCTAGGATCATTAGCAGATAATACCTCAATTTGAAGAGGTCGTTTAACTCCTTGTGCAGAAGCTTCGCTAGAAGTTCCTTGAGTAGTGCCTACTCTTGACATTGATAAATCTTATCTTAGCATAAACGTATATACTTATTTATATTTTTGTTATATTTCTCGTAAATTTTTATTTCCCTGCAGCTACTAATTCTTTTTCTTTTCCCTGTGGAGTGTTTGTTGTTTTAAATTCTGGAGTCTTTGCTGGTAGTGATAGTTTATCTACAGGATTTAAACGATTAGCTCTAACACTATGAATCACCTCTCGTGGCTTCTGCTTCATATCCCAATCATCATTAGTATATTTCTGAGCTTGCCTGCGAGCATTAATTGCTCCCATCTCTAAGTCAGCGTCAGCTTGCATACCTACACCAAATAGATATGGACCAAGCGAAGATGAGACCAGTAGCTGACCTAAAGGTGTAGCCTGCAACAAGCTTGCTGCTGCCATCATTTGTGAACCAATTTTCTGCCACATACCAGCCTGCTTAGGATTAATATTTACTTGACGGCCAGCTACGTCTGTAAACATCTCTGGGTAACCCTGTGCTTTCTGCTCTACATGTCTAGCAGCAGTCACCATACCAAAGGTAGAAGCTAATGTTTCAGCAGTATTTAGTACAGTCTCAATTACTTTATTATCCTTCTTGAGGTCATGAAGAGCTATAGAAACAGCACTGAGACCAGTCGCAATCATACCAGAAGCCGCATAAGCATGACCCACACTAGCTACGTTAGTGTAATCCATACCACTAGTCTGGGAAGTTTTAGTAACACCAGAATTCTTAACTAAACTAGTCAGGAAGCCATGCCTGAAGCCTTTTACTTGAACAAACTGACCTGCCATTTCTAAACCTTGTTTTAAATCCGCAACAGCAGTAGCGAAAAACTCTCCCATAAATGGTTTTAATTTCTTAACTGTATCAGCCCTCTTATTAGTAAGCTCCGCCGCGACTGGACGTAAGTTACCATAATTTTTAAAATCTTCTTCACCAAACACCTTTTTAACTTCAGCTTCTGTACCTTTTTTAAAGGTATCTAGTATAGTATTTTCACCCTGAATAGCGGCATTTCCTCTACCGATCTGTAACATGCCATTCGCTAAAGCGAAGAGTACCTTTCGGTTAAAACTAGTAGACGGAAAACGTGATGCAGCGAAGCACACTAATTCCCCTAAAGTCTGTAAAGGGTACAGCATAGGTGATCTTAAACCACGTGCCACACCAGAAACCAAGTTATTAATACCAAAGATATTAGCTTGTAGCTTATCCATCTTCTTAAAGAGTTCTTCATGACCACTGAGTTTCGCAGCGGCAGCGACTGTGCCTGAACCCATCAAAGCCACACCGACTGCCTTCATACCTGTGGCAAAAATAGGTCTGGAATTATACATAGACGCTAGACCTACTAAAGCACCTAGGACCGGGATGCCTTTTATTTTATCTGCCAGCAGAGTAATAGGTTTATTAGAAAGACTTTTATTAATACCTAGTTCCTGCATCCCGATATCTGGAGTCTGAAGTGTTCTAGTTAAAGCCTGCTCACGTAAATCCTTAATCCAGTCTGCACTAGGATCAAGCTTAAATTGACAGCCTGGTTTATCCTTAACTAGCTCAGAAAATATATGTGCCGCAAAAGCATTATTTAAATGAATATTATCAATCTGTACGATTTGTGAGGCATATTTTTTCTGAAACTCTGCTGCCCACTGACTTTTTTCTTTAATTTCACTAGGATTAGAAGCTTTAGCATATTTATTAGCACCTAAATCTATTAATTGGTCCGGGTGACCAGCATTTTTAGACTGTGCTAAAAGCTCCACCATCTTATCAGCTATATGAGCAGGTCCCATTAAACCACGTACTATTACAGCTAAACCGCCACTAATAACAGCCTGACCTTGGGCAGAAGCATCACTACCAGGACTATCTCCCCCATAAACTGGATGTAGATTATTCTTCCTAGAATCAGAATAATTAGGTACTACATCGCCCTTAGAATTAGCTGGAGCGATTTCTATATAAAACTGTCTATTATCGATTACATTAATTAAAGTATTTTCTTTTTTCGCATTAGGACGGTTTTTTAAATCATCAATAAATTCAGTAAACTTAGCCTGGTTTGGAAAACTCGTTTCAGAAAAGTCTTTTACATGACTAATGCTTTTATTATTAATAGAGAATAAATCTTCTCCTATGGGAATACCATATTTTTCATTAGCCCATTTCTGAACTTCTGGATGCCTAGTGGCATTTAAAAGTAGAGTATATAGCTTACGCTGTACATCTATTCTCTCGACATTTTTCCAGTCAATCGCATGGGGCGTAAAACAAGCAGGTGTACCATCTCTAAGAAGCTCAGTCAGCTTATGCTCCGAAAGAGGGTCTCTAGGATCTAGCATGGCTTGTAACTTAGGCGTTAAAGGTAGATTTAATTTATCTAACTCTTTGATAAATTTTTCCGTAGCCCACTTCTCTTTGCGGGACTTAGTAGCTAAATCCATGTAACCTATGTACTGATTTAAAGTCAGTTCTGACATTAAAGAAAAAGCTGCTGGCACAGATTTAATTTCAGCAGTTCTAATCGGTTCACCATTATTGTCACGAATCTCTAAAAATTTACTTAAAAAACCTTTCTCTAGGCCAGGTAGACTGCTTTTATTTAGAAACTTCATTAGTTCCATAAAGCGCTGAGTATCTTCACTAATTTTTACTGGCTTGCCTGGTTCACTGGTAATACCACCACTCAGTCCATAAATAGCTATATTATTAGCAATAATTTTATCCTTGGGATTAGTCTGAGAATAAGGGATCTCCGCATTCTGACCAATAACCGCAGATATTTCCTCAGAGCTACTCAGCCCAGGCTTACCTTCAGCAGCTACCATACTCAAACCCGCAGTAATACCTGGTCTAGCCGTTAATACGCCGAGTTGAGATCGAATAAAATATAAAGCCTGAGCAAGTAATCTACGGCGATGCTTATCCTGTAAAGATGCCTGTGAGCTAGTGCTAGCAACCATCGTCGGATTTTTATAACAGGTAGTGCCATCACCATCAGTCTTCCAATCTATTTTTTTACCTTCTGCAAGAGCGGTTAAAACATTAGTCCAAAGGCGATGATGTATATTTAAGAGTCTATTTTTATCAACACCTGTTGCCCCTAAAAGTGCTTCTGATGGAACCAAGGCTGCAACTTGTTCTTTAGTTAATTTAAGAAGATTCTTAGCCCTTTTCTGAATTTCCTCTGGAGATAATGGCTTCGGCATAACTCCTAAATTAAGATTTCGATCTTGAACATGAAAACCCGCTTCTAATTTAGCCTTCTGCGCTTTTAAATCAGGACTCCCAGCTGTTTTTACATCCTCTACAGCCGAAAACTGAGCAGCTCCGCCTGCACTATCTGGAATAACGACCCCTTTAGAAAGATCTTGAGCAGCCGTCTTAGGCTGCCCACTAGGCTGTCCACTGAACTGACCGTTCAACTGAGAATTTAAATTTTTAGAAAGTGTGTCGGCACTGACAGGAGACATCTATTTTCAAAACTCCCTTGTTTTGATAAGGTTAAAAGCTAATACGTGATCACGGTGTATTAACCCATTACATTATAACTAAAAACATCGCAACTTGTTAATACTAAAAGTTAAAAATTTTTTAGAAAATCTTTGGAACAAAGCATTTTTGCGCTCCAATAATAAAAAAGTTATAGTTTTTAGAGGGACTTTAGACTTAATGAGTTCTGTTTTCATTTTCAAATGGTAATTTCTACATCGAAAAAGATATCTATTTTGGGCTCTGGCTCTTGGGGTAACACGCTTGCCTGCCACTTTTCTAGGGATTTTGATGTTTTACTCTGGGATTATAAACCCGAAAGAATCGAAATAATGTCTAAATCACGAACTTTTAGTAAACCACAAGAGGGTATTTATCCTGAGAATATAAATTTCACCGCAGATTTAAGAGTCGCTTTAGAATTTAGCGACTTTATTTTTAGCGTTATACCTCTAAAAGGCATTAACCAATTATCTAAAAATATCTCAGACCTTGATAATTTAAAAATTCCAGAGCCTAATAAAAGCTCTCACTTAGATTTAAATCCTGAAAACCTCTTAAAGTTTTCAAAAAAAATAATTATAAACTGCTCAAAAGGCATTGACCTAGAGAGTTTGAAAACACCAAGTGAAATTTTCACAGAAAAGTTAAAGAATTTTCATATTTCAACCCTGTCTGGCCCGAACCTTGCAATAGAGGTTTTAGCAGGCGAGCCAATGATATCAAGCATCGCAAGCTCAGAATTAACTGTAGCTAAGGGCCTTCAAGAAGTATTTTCCTGTACTCGCTTTCGCCTCTATCCCAGTAATGATATAGTTGGTGTGGAATTTTGCTCGGCCATCAAGAATGTAATAGCTATTGCAGCAGGAGCTTCTGACGGACTAGGTTTCAGAGCTAGCACTAAAGCAAGTTTAATAACCCGAGCTTTAAATGAAATGCGTGAATTAATTAAGCTCAAAGGTGGTCTGGAAGAGACTTTATACTCGGCAGCTGGCTTAGGTGATTTAATAGCAACCTGTAGCTCAGAGCTAAGTAGAAACTATCGCGTTGGTTACTTTCTTGCTAAAAACTACTCACTTGAGGAGATTTGCAAGAAAATCAACGCTACCGCTGAAGGAGTAAATACTGCCTTTGCTCTAAAAAAATTAGCCCAAACTGAAAACTTAAGAATTCCAATTTGCCTTGAAGTCGCTGATATGCTCTCTGGAAGCAAGAATCCAGCAGAAGTGGTCAATTCATTAATGTCAAGAAAAATAAAATAAAACTATTGTTTTATATACATATTGTTGTTATTATGAATCCTTACTAAAAGGATAAGTATGATATAGCGATGTTTGGACCACACTTAGTAATGGAAGCCTATGGCTGCGATAGACGTCTGATGACGGATATAGAATCGATGATTGACCTCTTAGATTCATTGCCCGGAAAGATGGATATGACGAAGATAATGCCCCCTTATGCATTTAAATATAAGGGTAAAGTTCCAGAGGAATGGGGCTTAAGCGGTGTGGTACTAATAGCAGAGAGTCATATAGCTCTTCATACTTTTCCAGACCAGAATGGCTTTCTGACTGTAGATATTTTTAGTTGTAAAGATTTCTGCATTGAGACAGCTATTTCTGAGATTGTTAAAGTTTATAATCCTACTCATTGGGATCACCAATTGTTCATGAGAGGTAGAGAATACCCTAGATCTATTGGTAAAGCTGGCCAGATTATTGAGACTGAAAGACTTCAGCATGCTCAAAATCTTCACCAGTTTGGTAAAACTCTAGCTCTTAACTAAAATGCCTAGGCGTTTTTAGCTGGTGCTATTTAAGTGAGCTTAACTAATAATCCAAAAGAGTTCTTTCAGTGGCTAGAAACAGCCACCGAGGGGACTCTTTTTTCTTTTATTTCCGAATGGCACACGAGAGGCGAAACTAGTGAAGAACTCATTAGGTTTATAGAATTTCTGCGAGAGAAGGCTCCGCCACTTAAACTCAAAAACGCAGAAATTGGCGTTTCGGTGCAGCCCCAGTTTGGGCGTGTAGCCAAACGAACAAGTTCAAGGCTGAGGAGGACGAATGACCGCAGTGTACCAAGCGTCCATGAGGATCATGAGGACGACGAAAACGCAGAAATTGGAGTTTTGCTACACGCCCAGCTTGCCTACGACTGTGCTGGTACTGGTGGCGATAAATCTCATAGCTTTAATATTTCTACAGGCACAGCCTTTCTTGCTGCCTATGCAGGTTTACCTGTAATTAAAAATGGTGGTCGCTCAGCTAGCAGTAAAGTAGGTTCAGTGGATGTGCTCTATGAGCTAGGTTTAGATTTAGATATCAGTGAAGAAAAAAAAATAGAAGCCTTTCACAAACTAGGTTTGAGTTTTTTTTCCAGTAAAATCTCTAGTGAATATTTACTGCCTGTAAAAAATTTAGCGAAAAAATATAAAGAATCCTGTTTTATAAATTTAATCGCTCCATTTCTCTCACCGATTGAACTTCAGGGACAGATTATCGGTATCGCTCAAGCTCGCTGGATTCCAGTAATTAAAGAAATAGCCAAATACTTTATAAAACAGGGCTACCGCCAAAAATTTATCCTAGTACACTCAAGCGAAGAATTTTTAGAAAATCCCCCTGAAGGCACTGTTACTGAACGAACAAGTTCAAGGCTGAGGAGGACGAATGACCGCAGTGTACGGGTAATTTCTGGCGATGCCGAGGATGCGAGCCATGTAAATGGCTCATATCCGAGCAAGCAGAAATACAAGCTTGATTCATCAAGCTTACATGAGGATCATGAGGACGACGAAAACGCAGAAATTGGAGTTCGGCAACAGTGCCCTGTTGCTGAACGAACAAGTTCAGTCTTAGATGAGTTCAATACAGCTCAGCCCTCTAAAATTATTTTCATTTCGAACTTATCTATAAAAAATGAATCTGTACATGAAGATCACGAGAACAATGAAAACGCAGAAATTATAATTCCACAAAAGTATCATGAACAGGAATTTACACTTAACCCAAGGAGCGAATCATTTTCAGAGCTAGCATTAACAGCTGCTAGGCTCAAGGATTTAGAAGGAGGGAACACAGAAGAGAACTCTCAAATATTACTCAAAATCTTTACAGGCGAAGCTAAAAACTCCACATTAAAGATTAAAGCAGAAACTCTCGCCCTAAATACAGCCTTAATGCTTCTACTAAAAGAAGACTTCAGTCTTTTTTACGATGAAAAGAGCTTAGTAAAAGAGCTTAAGCGAAACTATTTAGAACTTAAAAAAATCCTTGAGACTCAGAATTTACATGAATTCCTCGGAGAATTACGCAAGTATTTCACAAAATAAAAATTATGAATTAAGATGTATACATATGTTCTCTAAATTCCGTACTAGCCTATTTATAATTTTCGTATACATCAGCGTTTTTGCTAGCTCACTGTCACTCCTAGCTCAAGAAGTAAAAGCACCTCAAGACTATGCCGCCGATAGATTAGCTAATGCTGATGCACAGCTTACTAAGCTCATCGAACAAAGAAATGCTTTAAATTCTTTAATTAAAGCCGTAAAAAAGGATCTTAAAGCTGCAAAGATAAGAGCCAAGGCAGAAGAAATTCAGATTAAAGCTAATGTAGCCAAGCAAGATGCAGAATTTATGATTGAGCAATCTGGTGTCTCTATTGATCTTCCAGACTTAACAGCTAAAAAACCAATTCCTCCAGCCCCTCTTTTAGAGGACATCTCAGCATCTACGCCATCATCTAGCTTTACAGAAGACAGTTTTGATAGAGTAGATTCAGTATTCTTTCCAAGCAATAACAGTATTAATGTTAAATCTAAAAAAGACCTACCTTACTACATTAAATAGTTTTGAGCGACTTTAAAAAATACAGTTTAATCTCTCTTTATGCATTTCTGGTATTTGCTTTGCAAATATCTTTTTTTTCTAGATTTACCAATATAGACCTTAACTTCATCCTCGTAAATATCGCTGTCTTCTCAGCTCTATTTAATTTAAAAGAGAATTTAGTATTTTTATCTACTGCGACCATACTATTACAGGCTTTTACTTTTGATAAACAGTTTATCTGGTTTCTACCACTACTATCTGTTCTGCTAAAGCTCTTCTACACCAAAGAGCTTAAAGATCCGCTCTGGCTCTGCGTTTTTTATTCAGTACTGCTTAGCGCTATCTACTGTTTTATAAACCAAGATACTTACAGCTATTTTCATAAAATACTGCTGAGCCTGCCTTTTAATGCACTATTCGCCGTAATATTATATTTTCTTTTTAAATCTCTAATTATCACTAAGGATAAATAATTCATGTCCCTAGAGACTATCATTAAAAAATATGGAGCAGAAAATATATCTTTTGCTTTACTGAAAAGGGCTTCTACTAAAGAGGATGACGGAAACGCAGAGGGTCGAGTTGAGCAGCGGTCTCTAGAATTTGAAAATATACTTGAACATAATCTAGACAGCTACTTTCATCCAGCTAGTCTTTTGAAACTGTTTATAAGCCTAATGGCAAGCGAGCTTTCACCGCAAAACAATCAATTAGAAGTCAGAAAAACCGAGTATGAAAAAAATGAATTAAGTAAGGCTATTCATGAAAGCATCTCTGCATCAGATAATGATGCCCTAGCTTTTCTTATTGATTATTTAGCAGCTTATCCATGGGATTATAATCTCATTAATATAGAAAACACCCTAAAATTCAGTCCAGATAAGGACGGTAAAAACACAGAAATTAAAATTCAACAAGAATGCCAAGAGATTTTTAATAAAATACTCAATAGCCGCCTTAAAATTAATAAATTCTTTTTAGAAAAAGGGTTTTCAGAAAAAATAAACCTCGTAAATAAATGCTTTAGCTTCGATTACTACGGCAAAGAAAAACAGATCTATGAAGCTCTAGGACACAATCAGATAAACAATCGAGATCTAATAAAACTACTAATCCTTATAGAAAAAGACTTCCCCCTTATTCTTAATTCCATGAAGCGTGTGCTTGAAAATAATGAGGACGACGAAAACACAGAAATTGGAGTTCCGCTACACGCCCATGATATTCCTAGTAGCATAATTAATACTGAAGATTATCAAGTTCAAGCCTTCTCTGGGAAAGTACTTGCTGAGGAGTTTAAAATAAAAAATATTTATTCTAAAGCTGGCTGGAATTCTAAAGTTAGACATGATGCTGTGTTATTCAGCATCAATGAAGATAATAAAACGACAAAAGACGACGAAAACGCAGGAATTGAAGTTTGCGAGCAGTATCAATATATTTTAACTGTACTGACTAAGAACCTTAGTCATGACGAAGAGATTTTACAGGAAATCGCACGAGAAGTAATTTTCACCCTGCGACAGCTTCATCCAAAGCACTCTGCTTAGCACCAGTCTGCCCTTGATAATTACTCTTCGAATTCTTTTTCTTACCGTAAGGATGAGTAACAGGTAAATTACGCATAAATATCATTTGGGCTATAGGCTTACAAGCTATAAGCTTTAGAGGTGCCTTTCCTTGATTAGTTAGCTCAACTACCCCTTCACCCTCAAAACCACTGTCAAACAGCCCAGCAGACTCCACATAGAGCCCTAAACGTGCCCATGAGCTTTTCCCTTGAAGATAACCATGTATGGTATTCGGAAAATAAAAATATTCTCTAGTAGTGCCTAAGACAAAATCACCTGGTGCAAGAATCATTTCATCAGCATCAAACTCTTCAAAGCTTCCATCTGAACGCTGCTTTGCAAAGTGTCTACCGATATGCACATCTAGGCTATTAGGTTGTATCGCCTTCTCTTCTAAATTATCTACTCTCAGGAAACCCAATGCTAGATAGAGTCTCATCTGCCAGTCTACTAAATTCCCTGGACTAAGAAACACTAAATATAAGCCAAAAAGTATTATCGGACTGATTAATAAAGAGAGGTAAAGAAGTATCAAAGGATATATGCTCATAAAATTACGCCTTAAGTGCTGCTCCCACTAAATTTTTCAATTCATCTACCTTAGAGCTTCTTGACATAGCATCTTCTAAGCTGATGACCTCACGGTTATAAAGTTCTGCTAGAGCAGATTCTAGAGTCTGCATACCAATATTTTTACCAGTCTGAATCGCTGAATAGATCTGCGAAGTTTTAGATTCTCTAATTAAATTAGACACACCTGGTGTAACTAGCATCGCCTCCATAGCGACTACCCTTCCTTGACCATCACGCCTAGCAAGCAAAGTTTGACTGAGTACCGCTTTCAATGAATGACTAAGCTGGGTTCTCACCTGTGCCTGCTGCTCAGCTGGAAATACATCTATAAGCCTATCTATAGTACCTGCTGCTGATGAAGTGTGTAATGTAGCAAAAACCAAATGCCCTGTTTCAGCAGCACGCACCGCAAGTGAAATAGTCTCCAAGTCACGCATTTCACCGATTAAAATAACGTCTGGATCTTCCCTCAAAGCTGCTCTAAGAGCATTGGAGAAAGAATGCGTATGATTACCTATTTCACGCTGATTAATAATACTCTGCTTAGATGTGTGAATGTACTCTATCGGATCTTCGATGGTAAGTATATGCTCAGCACGATTAGTATTAATCCAGTCGACCATCGCTGCTAAGGTAGTAGATTTACCAGAGCCTGTAGGACCAGTAACTAATACCAGCCCACGGGGTAGCATGACTAATTTTTTTACTATCTCAGGTAATCCAAGTTCCTCTATAGATGGTATTTGATAGCTAATCATCCTCAAAGCCACACTATAACCGAGCCTATCTTTAAAAACATTTATTCTAAAACGACCCACGCCCTCTATACCATAAGCACAGTCGACTTCCCACTCATTTTCTAAAACCTTTAACTGATCCAAAGAAAGAAAACCATCACAGATACTCTTAATCTGCTCACTAGTCAGCTTCTGCATCTCGGTTCTTCTTAAGACACCATTAATTCTAAGTATAGGTGGCTCTTGGGGAGTAAGATGTAAGTCACTTGCCTTTGCTTTCTTTACTAGATCTAATAATTTATTAATCATAGAGTACCTTTCATCTTAGCCTAAATACTTAAATACCTTATATGCAGTATCTAGAAGTGGTGCATAATCTTTAGCCCTAGATTTTAGAAGTAAATAATTGCCCTTAAATTCAGCGATTAAATACCAGACCGCTCCACTACTAATTAATGCCTGACAGACTTTTCCCGTGCCAATAGCCTGCGATGCTTGGCTAGAATTTTTAAATACCGAGATAAGCTCGTCTTTATTACTATCGTCCCAGAAAAACACAGATTTCTCTAAGGAAGTAAAACTATCATCTAAGCATAATGCTGCCGTAATATCTTTATTAATATATTTAAGTAAAGCCTCTTCTAAATTAGAAAGTTTGGCATTAGTATTAGTATAAATCTTCTGTGAAAACTGTTCTAAATAAACATCAAAAATTTCACTAACTTCATCTTTAAGCTCATTTGCCATTCTGCGAGACTTTAAAGCCTGCTGCTTATTTTTAATCTGTTCTTCTGGAATTTCTGCGATTAAATTAGAGAAATCAGCTTTCTTAAAACTATTTACAGTAGTTTCCGAATCGTCAAAAATAGTCTTCCAGTGCAGTCTTTCCTTTAGATAAATTATCCCAAATACTAAAAGATTTATAAGAAGTAATACATAAGCATTCACTAAAACCGCTGAAGGAGACTGTCCTCCACTGTTACCAGCAGCTACTTGGTTTACTAAAGGCTCTTTAAATATAAAGGCTGGGTTTCCCTCTCCAAGTGGCACGAAAACTAAAAGTAAAAAGAAAACAGCTATGATGACTAAAAACTCTGCGGAGAGTTTTATTACCTTTTTATTATCTACCGATGGAAACATAAAGCTAATGCTTAAAAAAGCGAAAGCTAACTCACCCATTAAAAGATTAAGTATAGAGATCTCAGTCACCAAGCTGCTAAAAGCTGAGAGATATGAAAGTACTGTCATGAGAATTAAGACAGCCACAACTAATGAGACTATACGCCTACGCATTAAGCCTCTTAAAACTAAATTTAAATCAAACCCTGAAAGCAACTGATAATTCCTTTATTAAAAACTCTTTTAGCTTAACGACCTCAACATCTATCTGTTCTCTAGAATACTCTTGCTCAGAATGCCATCTAAGCCTTAAAGTAAAACTAGTCTGATAAAGATCTAATAGTTTAATATCCTGAAGATCTTTCGATTTAAATTTCTTAATACCGTTCACGATCTCAGCGTAAGTATGTTCTAAACCAGCATCCACGGTAATATCTCTTTCTACTGGAGGGTTCTTAATAATCTTAGCGAATTTAGTTTTCATCTTGCGTGGCAGCTCAAGCTCAATAAAATAAAGCTTTTCTGGCAGTTCTAGCTCGTCTACTTTCTGTGGATGAATCTTAGCGATATAACCTATTTCTTTACCCTGATATATGACCTTAGCAGCAATACCCGGATGCATTAAATCTGTTAAAAAGCTTTCTGTATCTGAGTTAAGAGCTGTTTTTTTAATAATAGGCTCCGCATCTAAAGCCATAAAACTCACATTCTGATAAAGTCTTTCAATAATTGATTTAAATTCATAGAAATCCTTCTCTCTATGCAAGGGTTTCTGCTCATCAGTCCATGATTTTTCTAACCTTGCCATTACTACAGCGACTTTCCCTGCTTCACTAGTATCACTTAAATCATATTTATGGCACGGCTGCGAAACTCCAACTTCTGCATTTTTGTCACGCTTATAAGAGTAAGTTTTACCAAATTCAAACAGCTTGATATCGGTAGTTCTGTCGTTAGCATAATTTCTAGAAACAGCTTTTAGCAAAGAGGGTAACAAAGAAGTCCTTAACACGGAATAATCTTTAGATAATGGATTTAGCATCTTAATCGCTGACTCAGACACAGATGTATCACTAACTAGGCTACTTAAAATCACTTCGTTAAAGCCTTCTGCGATTAATAAATTCTCTAA
>JBJTTW010000193.1:0-2047 GCA_046080385.1 bacterium | reverse complement strand
AGGAACCTGTGAATGATCTTCAAACTCATTACTAATTTCACCGAAGACCTCTTCAACTATATCTTCAATAGTAACTAATCCACTAGTACCACCATACTCATCAATAAGAATCGCTATCTGCTTTTTCTTCTGCTGCATCATCGACATTAAATCTATGATGTACATTCCATCAGGTACTTTTAAAACTTCTTTTACGATAGACTCTATAGGATCATGCACCCCACCTCGTTCATAGGCACGCAGCATCTCTTTAATACTCACATAGCCAATTATTTTATCTAATCTTTTCTGAAATACTGGAAATTTAGAGAAGGGATGATTATTAGTAATCTTCATCGCCTCTTCGATACTAATACCAGCCTCAATACAGATCATATCCGTTCTCGGGTGCATTATATCTCTAGCTATAGTATCGTTAAACTGAAACACGTTCTGAATCAGCTTCTCTTCCTCTTCTTCAATAATCCCCTCTTCTTGAGAAGTACTTAGAATCAACTTCAATTCATCCTCTGAATGAATTGTATCAGTGGAATCCATATCTATTCCTATGAGCTTAAGAATAGAGTTGGAGCAGAAATTTAAAAGCATTACTGGTAATTTAAAAATAGTATAAATAAATTCTAAAAAGAAAGCTAATCTTAGACCCGTCTTCTCTGGGTTAATTAAAGCTAGATTTTTAGGAATTAATTCACCGATTATGACATGGACGAATGTCACTAAAGCTATCGCGCAGGCTAGAGAAATAACATGAGGATTTATACCTAGATCTCGAATTTGAGAAATATAAGGAAGAAGTATCTCCTCTAATTTAGACTCTGCTAATGCACCAAGCACTAAACTTGCTACCGTAATACCTACTTGGCAGGCAGAGATGTAATCATTTATATTCTCTAATATTTTTTGTAAAATTTTTGCTGCCGCTAATTTCGGCAGATTCTTCGGGTTTCGAGAGTTTACGATGTGGTCTACTTGTGACTTTCTCAGTCTAGCTATCGCAAATTCCGCTGCAACGAATGTACCATTGAGAAGAATAATTCCGAAGATTAAAAGTAAAGACGAATAGTCTTCCATTTTGAGTATAAGTGTAATATACCACGTTTAAAGCCCTGTTAAATAAATTCACCTTCAAACTCAGCAATTTCACCTAAGGAATAGCTCATTTAATCTATAAAAGCAGACTTTAATTAAGGAATAAAAATCCTATATAAATGTTTAAATACAGAGCAAAGCACGAAAGAAAACTTGTATCAATAGTTTTGATGCTAAGTCTTACGTGCTTGCAAAGCTCTGTATGTTTTGCCGCCAAGCCCAAAGGAAATCCAACGGTGGACCCAAATAAGCTTTCCGGCGGTCTTATAAAAACTAATGGTTATTATTTACCGCGAGGTCTAAAAATCCCTGTAGAGCTTAGAACTCCAGTCGATACTCGTATGAGTCAGCAAGGAGATCAAGTCACAGTCCAAGTTATGCAGGATGTAATTATTAATGATTATGTGATAATTCCAATTAATAGCTTCATGCACGGCTTTATTTCTAAATTAGATAAACCTGGAAAATTTTATAAAGACCCGACTCTCGAAATTAATTTCGACCGCATCGCTATACCGCAGACTAATTTAAATCGTGAACTTAGCATAAAGGGTTTAATTCGCCAAAAAGAGTTGATGACTCACAGTGAAAAAGTGAACTTCGGTGACAGTTATAAAAAACGAGCAGCGATAGCTGCTGGTATAGGTGGAACTGTTACAGGTAGTGGTGCCTACGCCTTTTTAGCCTTAGCTAATCCCTATGATACTTTTGGGATAGCTAAAATTTTAGATTTTATTACCTTTGGCAGTGCCGTCGCTGGTGGAGCTGTTCTAGGAGCAGCACTAGTAACACGTGATGATGTAAGAATGGAACCAGGTACTAAACTAGATGTACTCTTAGAAGAGTCCACTTATGATAACTTCACTCCAGAACATGCTTTATCACAGCATAAGCTTGAGGATAAACCTATGAGTTTAAGTGAAGAATACGATAGGCTTTCGACTATGCAGGCTGAGAA
>JBJTTW010000192.1:0-6620 GCA_046080385.1 bacterium | reverse complement strand
AATTTAATTTAAAAATAAATTATGCAAATCCCTCTTATAGAGATTCATCAGCATAATATTATTCTCAAAAAGCGTTTTCCCATTCTTACCTAAGGTTTTAGCGTGGGAAAGTGCTTTTGCACCAGCGAGGTTACCATCTAAAAGCAAGTATTGATCAGTGCCTTCGCTCATCATTACTGAGCCGAAAGGTGTATTCACTAAGTCTAAATATTCCTGCTTAAGAGCGTGAGTCCATTTATAGGAGCCACTTTGTTCTTGAATAATCGCTAAGCCTTCATTTCCATAATTCACATGAAAGAACATCATTCCAGCCTTAATTTCAGCTAAAAATAAAATTGGGCTATTTGCATCCTGCCAGCTTAAAAGACCTTTATGCGAAGGATCAGTTAGGCTTTCTATTTTAATAAAACCCGTCAGAAAATCTTTAGAAGATTCATCTTTTAAGATATATTGATAGTAAAAGTTATCTGTCGTTTTATCTATGGTAATCTCGTCACCCATCTCTTCTAACCATCGTTTAGCTTCTTCAAGTTCTAATCTTAGAGATTCATCTAGCTGTAAAGTGCTATTAGAGTCATGACTTTTAAGAGCAGAGATTAACTGATCTTTATGACTTATAATAAGCCTAAACTTATGCTCTGGGAAAGAGCGGTCTAAATAGGCTTGGTCTATTTTCTGTAAACCCGTAGCCTGAATCGAAGACAGCGCGAAGCGTATCTTATTTAGCCCCTGCCAAATAGAAATTAAATCATGCCAAGTTCTTTCAGTTATCATCAAGATAAGCCTACCTCATCAATGCTATATAAATTCTCATTATATACACACTCAATATTTATAATATACCTTGATTTTAATAATCCTAGATGCGACAGAACTCTAACTTTTACCCGAGGCTCATCCCCTAAAAGCTCTATATAAAATTGAAAATACCTTAAAAGATACTGCCCATGCTTACAGGCATTGGTGTTGCCATCATCCTCATAAAAATCATAATCAATAGTAATGTTTTTTTTAAGAGTTAATTCTTGAGAGTTAAGAAAAATTCTGAATTTTAAAGATACTTTCAGTAGCGGGTCTTGAGGAGCATTTAAAAAAAGACCATCAGGCTTGAGCTCAACTATTTCCACTAAGGGTATTACTGAGTTAGTTTTCACAAAGACAGGAATGGTATTAATATCTAATTCCTGTTCATACTCTTGACCTGCGGGGTACTCTTTAAAATTAAAAAAGTTAATCCAAGAGCCAGAATCTTTTAAGGGAGCTATTCCTGAAGAGGATTTAGTCTCGCGATGATTTGCTGGAGCTGGTAAATAGAATCTCTGAGGCTGCTTGTAATCTTCATTTGCTGCGTTTTCAGCATCAGGGTAAATGCTTTCAGTAACAGGCACTATCAATAATGATTCACCAAGCATATACTGGAAGCTTATTTCACGGACTTTAATATCTTCTTGAAAATCATAGATTAACGGACGTTGAATTGGTATGCCTTTCGTGTGAGCTAAATAATTAGCTTGATATAAATATGCTCTTAAATTATCTCTAAGCTGCATGAATTTTTTAGCGATGCTGAAAAAACTTATCCCGTCAGGGTTTGAAGCTGTTAGTAAATCTAAAACCTCAGTAGGTTCTTCTTTATAAGAATGAACAGTAAATCTTGGTGAAAAAACACCTAACTGAATCCATCTTAAAAATAATTCAGGGCTAGGCTTATCACCCCAGAACCCACCTATATCACAGCCACAATGAATCATTCCAGAAATACCCATAGATGAAATTATCTGCGTATCATATTTTAAAGCGGTAAAACTACTACAGTTATCACCAGTCCAAGTTTCAGCATATTTTTGAATACCTGCATAACCACTACGACTTAATATCCAAGGTCTAAGATTAGAATTATTTTCAAGTGAAGCTTCATAAGACAGCTTACTCATAAGGTTTGGCATAAGTATAGTTTTGTGAACTTGACTGTGAGCCGTAAAGATTTCATACTCATTATTATCATTCCAGATCCCTCTTAAACCCTTTCCTAGAAGCTGTTCTTTGATTTTAGTTTTCCACCATATTTGGGTTTTTGGTTTAGTGAAGTCTAGATAGGAACCTTCCCCACCCCAGTAATCCACTATCAGGGACTGCTCGCAAACTTCAATTTCTGCGTTTTCGTAAACGCCATTTTCTGCGTTTTCACCCGCCTCATTTATAAAGAGATCTAATCGCTCCGCTTCTGCATAAAGTGGGTGAGATTTTAAAAGTACGGGTTTTAAATTTACACATAATTCGACCCCTAGTTCTCTGAGTTCCTTAACGAAAAGCTCTGGCTGAGGAAATTTTTGAGAGTTCCAGGTGAACTGTAAGCGTTCATTTTTTTCATTTAATGTATAGCCTGAAGAAAGGTGAAAAGCAGTCGGGAAGATATTTTCTGCTTGATGACGTTTAGTGAAATTTAATAATTCTTCTGCTGAATTATTTTTTTCTGTATAAGCCATGCCGCTACCCATATAGCCGAAGATAAATTCTGGTTCTAGATTGGGTTTTCCAGTAAGCTCAATAAATCTTTGGCTTACTTTACTGAGTTCTGGTCCATGAATATAGTAATAATTTAAATCCCCAGCGACTGCCCCGAAATAATAATAGGGACTGGGTTTTCGCTCTTTTCCGAAATCGAAAAATTTTTCAGAAAAATTATCGAAAAATATTCCATGAGCTTTATTTAACACTCTGTCTAGGGCTATAAAAAATGGAATATCTTTATAAAGAGGGTCACTATTGCTAGAATCATAGCCAAGTGCATCTACAGGCTTATTTATAAAACGCCTACCCCAGCGATTAAGCTCACCAGTTTTATCTCCTAACCCATAAATTAGTGGAGGATTCTGTGAATCTGCATAAGCTCTATAGGAGCGGACCTGCGGTCCGCCATCTAAAAAAACATCACTGTAAAAGCCAGCCTGAGAAAGATCCGATGAAATTAAGTCGCCATCTGTATCATAGATATCTATTTTCAAAGCATCTTTATTAATTATGATTTTTAAAATATCAGTATAGAAAATCAGCTCAGCAGCAGTGTCTTCTACTCTTAGCACATTGGGGTCATTCACTCTCCTCGGACTTGAACTTGCACGTTCGGCAACAGTGCCATCAATGGACTGCCCGCAAACTTCAACTTCTGCGCTTAAGCCATAACTACTAAAATCCAGCAGGGGATTGATATTCAGATCAAAACTATCACTAAAGGCATAATGAAAACGCACTATGTAAGGCGATAAAAAGAGAATGAAAAGGTTTAATGGAGCTGATTTGCTATTTTCTAGCTTTTCTTTAATGTTAGGTTTATCTGAACTTAAAGATAATTTAAAAAGCCTAGTACCTAAAGCCTTATAGGACTCTATTTTTAAATAATTTCGAACGCCGTAGTGAGTATTTGCTATAAAAGCCTCCAAAGTGCCTTAAATAAAGGCTTTTAGAATTATTGAATATGATACTTATTTCTATATTCTGCTTCCAGTTTAATATCATTATATTTTCTAATTAAACCAGCATTAATATACTCTTTATTCTTGTCTTTATGAATGACGATAGTCGAGCTAGGGTGAATATATAAAGGATCACCCTTTAAAACGAAGAATGGTATAGGTAATAAAGCACCCTTCACGAAACCTTTAGCACCTTCTTTAAATTTACTTTCACCAGCTCTAGACTCATATATCTGGTCTGCCATTCCCCAAATCGCCGTACCGCCTCTTGCTACAGGCAAGCCTATACTAACGAAATCTAGTGTAATGCCTAAAACCTGACCAGTGCCCGCTAATAGAGCATTGCCAACCCAATACGCAGCCTCAGTCTTTTTCGTAGCACGTATCTTAATTAGTTCATCAATAGCTTCAGTCTTACCATTAGGTAAAATCGCTCTCTCTAAGTGAAATTTTCTAATCTCATCACGAGAGATTCTTCTAGGTTCTCTATGCTCAATTAATTTACCGTAAAACCTAGTACCTACAGGAAAAGATTCTGGATAATCTTTTAAGTTAAGGGCTTCTGTGACTTCAAGCTCTATAGCATCATGAGCGAAGATTAGTGCTTTCGTCTTGTAGCCTCCACAGAAATTATGGGCGTGTAGCGAAACTCCATTATGGCTTGAGATCTGGGTCTCTTGAAGTTTATCTGCACTGTAAGTGGGCTGAAAATTAGTAAATAAGCTTGTGATAAGGAAAAGTAAAAGGAAGAATAATCTTTTCATAAAATATCTCTATAATATACTATGCCACGATGCCCTCTTTATCCTCTTTAATTTATATGATTACTGGCAGTTTTTCTGCCTTATTTATATTTCTTGGCACTACTATTCTACTTGCTAAGTGGATGAGCCCTGAGGATTTAGGCATTCTTATGGCAGCTGAAGCATTTACGACTCTTTTTTCCTTTTTCTTTGATTTTGGTTTTAAAAACTCCATTCTGAAATGTTCTAGTGAAAATCGCTTAGAAAGCGCTATCGGAAATGCCATTTTGATAAAGCTTGCGATAGTCATACCAGTAATCGCTCTGACTTATTTAACCGCTTGGCTATCACATTTTGAGCCACGTATGATAGAAGTCATACACTATTACACGCTTGCGATGATTTTAGATAGCTTTGCCAAGATTTTTGGCATAGTGAGGCGAGCTTTAGGGCAGTTTAAGATGACCGCAGCGATGAATGTCACGAACAGGGTTCTAAGATTAGTAGTAATTTTTATTGTTTTAGTTTTATGTAAGGGCTCTATGCTATTTCTCGTCCAGATGTTCGCTGTGAGCTCATTAATTAAGCTTATTTTAGCTACAGTTACTACTCTTAGATTAACAGGAATCAGTATAGATCTGAGTTCTATAAAAGAAATGTTTAAGGATTCTTTTGCTTACAGTATTTATGACGTTCTAGAAGAAGCCCAAGGAAATATAGACAGGCTAATGCTTACTTATCTCATGGGTACTACTTCTGTAGCATTTTATTCAGTACCTGCGCGCTTAAATCGTTTCTCACAGCTAATTATACAGACAGTGAATCGGGTTTATTTACCCTCTCTGCATGATCTTTATGTAAAAGTGGAGAAAGCCCCCAGCTTGGCTTCGATAAGCCTTAATCCTGAACATAGCAGTTTTTCTGGGCTTGCTGATGATAATATTCTACATTCTGCGACAAACAGTGAACCAGACTTAGCTTTAAAAGATTTTCTTGATAAGGTTAGCTTCTATTCTTCATTAACAGGTGCTTTGATTTTTTTAGGCATATATTTTGCAGCAGAGCCAGTTCTGTATTGGATATTCGGCGAGGCTTATGCTGAGTCTATTCCACTCGTTAAATGGTTTGGCTTACTTACTTTAATTTGGTTTCTTAGTATATGTCCTAGTATGCTGATGGCTTGTGAGTCGTTTCATAAAAGGCGTATAGCTATAGTTCTGTTCTCTACTTTTTTAAATATAGGGCTTGGCTGGTATTTAATTCCTAAGATGGGCTTAATAGCAGCTATTCATGCCACGAATATAGCTAATTTCGTGGCACTTATAGCGATGCTTTATTTCACGCGGCACAGAATAGATGTGAGGATGATTTTCTTGTTCTGTGCGGTTGGGGGATTGGTTTTTGTTTAAAGGTACTACTATCAAATACGTTTAATTAATTACCATTTAGTGTTTTCGTTAATTGTTCTTGAGTCATAGCGTACGGTGGAACTGTTTTGTTTAAATTTTCAGCGTTACCGAATGTAAACGAAAGCATATTGTGTATATCTCCTTGATTTGGTATAGACAACGTTACTTGACCTAATTTTCCTTGTTTTAAAGCAGTATCCTGAACGGATTTTAAACTATGTGGATAACCATTGACATCATTTACAGAGCCACTTTGACTTAATACATGCTGCTCTATATATTGCCTGTGAGCTTGCGGTAATGTTGGATAACCAGGGTATTTACCTTCAAGAGCTCCTGAAACGTTTTCTGAGAGAGTAGGTAAAGTTGCTTTTTGTGCAGTATGTTGAACTTCAGCTGGTGGAGCATTCGGGATGAAATCTAGCTGAGGAATAAATGCTACAGGGGCTGCGGCATTAGCGACTAGAGCTGAACCCAGTACACCCAAGATTGTATTCCTGATTCCATTAGATTCTGCTTTTTTATTAGCTAAAGTTAAAGCAGCGTTTTGTTCTTCTCCCTGATTTAGTAGCTCCTGTTGTCTAGAATTAGCTGCACCTAAATAAAGTCCTAACTTGGCTAGTCCAGTGTTCGCCTTGGATTGGGCTTCTAGTTCTTTTTTTTGCTGATTTATTTCCTGTTGCTGCTTAGTAATTGTACCTTTCTGTGCTGTCTCCAGTGGGGTATTTATCTGATTTTGGTCCAACGCTGCGTTTGTAATAGCTGGGATAAGACTCCCAGCAGCACTAATTTGTTGTCTAAGCCAATCATTCATTTTCATTCTCCTTTTTTAAGCTAGATTCTGAAATCTGCCGTTCCTAGAATCTAGTCTGAAGTTAAATTAAGAAAAAGAAGCTCATTGTATAAAGGTTTCAATAATAAAAAGTAAGCTAAAACAATGAGCAAGTATAACCATATCACAGAAGCAATGCGTCAGAAGATAGAGGCGATGTTAC
>JBJTTW010000191.1:0-10791 GCA_046080385.1 bacterium | reverse complement strand
GCAAGAGCTCTAGCTATCGCAATGCGTTGTCTCTGTCCGCCAGATAAAGTGATCCCACGTTCACCAACTATAGTCTCATAGCCATTTTCAAATTTTATAATTTCATCATGTATGCCCACGGCTTTAGCTAAAGCTTCTATCTCTAGGTCACTAAGATCTTTCGCATAAGATATATTTTCTTTAATGCTTGTAGAGAACAGGAAATTTTCCTGCGGCACCATGTTTATCAGTCTGCGTAAGTCTTCTAGGTTAATATTTTTAAGATCTATATCATCTATTAAAATTTCAGCGGCTTCCAGCTCTCTTAAATGCATTAACTTCTTTGCTAACTGGCTTTTACCTGAGCCGATAGCGCCGATAATCGCTATTTTTTTTCCCTTCAGTATCTTCACCCCCAGAGTTTTAAAGTTAATCTCTGAATCGAAAGTACTTTTACGCACAGTACTCTCAGTGTCCGCGATGCTTGGCACAGTATTTAAAATATTCTCAATACGCTCAGCACTCACTTGGACTATATAGACTATTGTTATTAACCAACCGAGCATGGTGATCGGCCAAATCAATCTTTCAATATATAAAGAAAATGCAGCAAAATCACCAAAGCTAAAAGTTCCTTCTATAACAGCTTTACCACCAAGCCACAGTAATAAAATAAAACCAAGGCTCGCAATCACCTTCATTACTGGACTAATAAGACTTCCTGCTCTTATTAAAAGAAGATATTCTTTAAGTAGTCCACTGTTTTCTTGTGAAAATCTCTCTATTTCAGCCTCTTCTTGCCCAAAGGTTTTAATAATATGAATCCCACTTAAATTCTGCTCTATAAAATTACTAATTTTAGCGAGTATCTCCTGCACAGCCTCTTGGTGAGCTTCAATGCTTCGACTACATAAAGTAACACCTAGTATTAAGACTGGGATTAAAGCAAGAAAACTAATAGTCAAAATCTTATTAGTTTTATACATCAATGGAACTATGACTATAAAAGCGATAGCACTGTTTAAAATATTCAGTACCGCAAAACCAGCCACTGCCCTAAAAGACTGAACGTCATTACTGATAATAGAAATCAAATCCCCAGCTTTTTTCTTTTCAAAAAAAGCAGGTTCTAAATGCAGTACGTGATTAAAAATCTGTTTCTTTAAATCAAACTCAACTTGCCTGCCTACGCCAAAAATTATATGACGTGATTTAGCTCTTAAAACAGCCATTAATACCGCTGCTCCACCCATGAAGAGAAGAATCAAATTCAATTTACTCGAAAGACCTGTACTGTTAAGCCCCCCGGCAGAATAAGCTTGCAGTAAATCTACCGAATCCTTTACAAACTGTGGAATATAAGCACCTAGTATATTTACCGCAATTAGACAAACCGTACCCCAGAGATAGGAAGGTAAATAATTAAAAATATGCCTATAAGGCTTTTTCATAGAGGTTCTGATTTGAATTTATCAATCTAGAAGATATTTAAATGACATTCTATAGTATCTCAGATAATTCACTAAAATTACTAATGACTTTTCTAGTTCTCTCCAAAGAAGCACTATTAAAACTTGCTTCATCCAGATTAATATTATCCTCCAAAGCTTCTCTTACTACTTGTATTGTTAATAATCCCGCCTCTTCACTTGCCCTACATTCATCTTTAATATCGGTTAAAAATAAAATATGCTCTGGACTTACTTTAATATCATCAGCTATTTTCAAATAAGATTCATATTCTTTCTTAGAACCTATCTTCGTATCATAGAAACCAGAAAATAAATAACGAATATCACCGAATTCAGAAAATTCAAAAAACAATCTCTGAGCTTGAATAGACCCTGATGAATAGACGTAAATCGGCAAGCCTTTGCCTTTCATATTTAAGAAAAAATCAAGGGCATCTTGGTATAAAGGTGCTTTAAATAAACCCTTCCTAAAACCTTCCTGCCAGATTAATCCCTGTAAATCTTTTAGAGGTGTAATTTTTTTATCTTCTAGGCTCCAAGTTTTTAAAGCCTGAATAGCAGTATAGACCTGTGTTTCAAAAACAGCATCTTCGGCGTGTAGCGAAACTCCAATTTCTGCGTTTTCGCCCATCTTGTTTTGTTTAAGCTCTTCTAAAGTAGCCTCAATAATGGAAAGTAAAAGTGGATCATGCTCAAAGTTATTTAGTATAAAATCTTCTAGTCTCTCGCTTGCATAAGGGAAAAGAACATCTTTAACAAAACTAATTGAACTAATAGTTCCTTCAATATCAGTAAGTATAGCTTTCGGCATGGTATTAAATTATTGTATTGGAATTTTCTAAATTTAAGCTAAAGATTTTAGAGCTGCTCTGCAATCTTCAAGTTAAATCAAAACGATGTGAAATCGATTCTTCATGATAACAAGGTATCCAGCCACTTTCATCACTAAAGAATCTCAGGCACTTGAACTGTGGAGTCAAACCCATATCAAACCAATGCCAAGTATTAGCTGGAACTCGAATAAAGTCACCAGCAGAGCAAAGAATGCTATAGACTCTATCTAAATGATGGATAGTAAAGAGACCTGAGCCAGAAATAAAATACCTAACCTCATCATCTGCGTGTGTATGCTCTTTTAAAAATTTATTTCTCATGGCAGGAAAATCGTCTCCATGAGCTAATTCAGGATTCACTGACATTAAATCAACTGCTTTAAAGCCATAATTACTTTTAATCTTTTCGATTTCATTTTCATAAAATTTAAGTAGCTCTTCATCGCTGAAATCTTCTGCTGGGACGGAACTCCAGTGTTCTATGGATACTCCTGAAGCTCCTAGGGAGTCTTGAATAAATTCTAAATCCTCTGATTCGCAGATTAGATTTGCGGCTTCATCAAAGATTTTCATTAATGTCATACTTTTACAGCCTCTTCCTTGCCCTGAATGGCTTTATTTAATTGCATTTCAAGCAAATAAGACTCAATTAAAGTATTCAGAGCATCTACGTGTCTAATCGTTTCACTCTGAGTGCTTCCCCAGGTATAAAGACCATGTCCCGCTAATAGATAGGCATGTAGAGGTTTTTCTGAATTGGCAAGCTTATCAAGCACTGGTTGAATTAAATCAGCTAGTTCCTCCATGTTTTGATTATTCGGAAAGATCGGTAAAATTTCCGTATAATCATGAGTCAGAACACCCGAAAGAGCCTTTAAAAGCTCAAATCCCTCTAGTTTAAGTACTTTAATCCCTTGCTTTAAAAGAACTTTAGATAGAACAGCACTGGATGATGAATGAAAATGAGCAATAAAATTAGCGTTAGGGAAAGTTCTATATAACTGAGTATGCAAAAGAGTTTCAGCTGAGGGTTTTAAATTTGAAGCTTTGGCTCTACCTAGAAAATCCACTAGCATTAAATCCCCTTCTGCTAAAGTCGCCTTATCTTTGCCAGAGACGCTGATTAAAATTTCTTGATTTCTTAGGCGAGCAGAAAAATTACCAGAAGTCGCTGGCACTAAGCCTTTCATTGCGCAGAAATGAGCGACTTGAATTAGATTTTGTTTTATTGAACCTAGATTAAGTACATTCATCATTTATAAATTATACCTACTACCAGAATGTTATTATTACTAACTTTCAGTATTCACAAATCCATGAAACTCTTAGAATTAATTAAATTCGATACGAGCCATGTAAATAGCTCATATCCGAGCAAGCAGAAATACAAGCTTGATGAATCAAGCTTACATGAGGATCATGAGGCGGGCGAAAACGCAGAAATTGGAGTTTCGTTACACGCCCCTCAGGGGGAATATGATTTGTTAATCGGTGTCGATGAAGTGGGTAGAGGTTCTCTAGCTGGGCCTGTAGTCTGTGCGGCTTTTTCATCAGAGCAGCTCTGCTGTATTGAGTTTCTGGATAAAAAAAAGAGTAAAAAAGCAGAGAAAATTTTTATAGAAAATGTTTTAAAGACTAGTCCTATTTTAAAAAAATTAGATGATAGTAAAAAAGTAAAAACTAAAGACCGAGAATTATTAGTAAACTCACTGAAAGATCAGCTCTGCGGTACATTTTACGCGTTAGCAGAGAGATCAGCTCATTATATAGATGAGCAGGGTATAGTAAAAGCTATTTTTACTGCCATGAGCGAAGCTATCGCTAAAATCATTAATCAGTTTTATAAACTTAATCAGCGTTATCCTAAAAATATCTTAGTGTTAGTCGATGGTCCTAAGACCATTCCAGCACTAGAAGAATACATAGAGGAATATTTATTTTCTAAGGCTAGTACTGAAAAGACTTCTCTTGAAATAGATAAATCCAGTCCCAGTCCCAGCTCTAATCATAGAGTACTAATTAAACAGATCGCCATAAAAAAAGGCGATGGGCTAAGTGCTGCAATTGCAGCAGCAAGCAATATAGCGAAGGATTTTCGCGATAAATTAATGAAGAATATTATTAAAAATGAACCCCATCTTTCTTTTTACGGTTGGGAAACTAATGTTGGCTATGGCTCCCTAGCTCATCGCAGGGCTATTCAGAAGCACAACCTAAGTGCTTACCATCGCCGCAGTTTTTGTAAAGGCATCCTCTCTAATCAGAGCTAGTGCTCTATTTGCTAGAAATTCATTTTTAAGCCTTTTATCTTTTCTAAGTTTTTTTTCCAGTTCGTCTGGATTAGGATTTATTAATGCCCAATTAGAGTTAATCGGCTGAAAACGCTTAGGATCGGCGCTGCTAACATAATTCACTAATGCACCAAGCATAGTTAACTTAGAGAGTGGTGCAATGCCATTTTCTGGGTTTTCATTGTTTTCAAAATTTACTGCTGTGTTCAGTTTAATTTCACTTAAAATCCTTGAGACAATGCTTCTAGCCACAACGATTCCAGTTCCCGCAGATTCTGTATAGCCCTCTACGCCAGTAATTTGGCCTGCGAAATAAATATTAGGATGAGTTTTTAAAGAAAGGTTTTCTGAAAGTAGGGTTGGGCTATTTAAAAATATATTTTGGTGCATAACGCCGTAACGTACTATATCTAAATTTTCTAAACCAGGGATCATTGAAAAAACTCGCTTTTGCTCTCCCCATTTAAGATTCGTCTGAAAACCGACTATGTTATAAAGTGAACCTAAAACATTATCCTGCCTAAGCTGCACTACAGCGTAAGGTTTTTCATTAGGACGGCGTGGATCTGTTAAGCCGACAGGTTTTAAAGGACCGAATCTAAGAGTATCCTTTCCTCTTTCAGCTATCGCCTCAACTGGCATGCAGCCTTCAAAATAACGCATATTTTCTTTTTCAAAATCTTGAAGCTCCGCTCTCTCAGCGCTTAATAAAGCTTCTTGAAATCTATAATATTCATCTGCACTATAAAATGGGCAGTTAATGTAATCATCTGTTTCGCCTTTTCCGTAACGAGAGGCTTTAAAAGCGATATCCATATTTATACTTTCAGCTGTAAGTATTGGGCTTGCAGCGTCAAAAAAATTCAGAAAATCCTTTCCTTGAGTGAGTTTCTGTATTTCCAGAGATAAATTCGGGCTAGTTAGAGGACCAGAAGCGATGATAAGAAATTTATTTTTATTATATTCCTCGTTAGTGCTAGATTCAGAGAGTGAACATGCAGAATTATGAATAGATTCTTTATCATTGCCATAGCTAGAAATTCCTAGAAAATGAGGAGCTATATTTATAAATTCTTCTCTAATAATCTCTATATAAGGATTTTCAGATATAGCCTCGGAAATAATCTCTGCAAATTTATCTCTATCCACTGCTAAAGCCTGCCCTGCGGGTACTTTACTTTTCAGAGCAGAGTTTATTATAAGGCTATCGAAAAGTTTCATCTCCTGAATTAGGACTCCACGAGCGGTGCTTAAAAACTCTGAACCTAAGCTGTTACTACAGACAAGTTCAGCAAAATTTTCAGTATGATGAGCTGGCGTTTTAAGTTTAGGACGCATCTCATAAAGTTTTATTCTAATGCTTAGATCATAAGCTTTAGCGAATTTGGCGAGCTGAAAAGCTGTTTCAGTACCAGCTAGCCCAGCTCCTACTATGGTTATTTCGTACACAGAGTCCTATTTTAGCAGAGGGTACTATTGTCAATTTATCTAATTTTATATAGCTAACTAAATAAAATTAGATAAATTGATCAGCTGTAATATATTTTTATAGATACATTTGACTAATTGGGTATAATATTTTAGATATATGGTAGATAGAAAATTCCTTAGTGACCTTATATATAATGCCTGCACCTCTAAAAAGGTTACTCTATTATTTGGAGCTAGACAGGTAGGTAAAAGCACATTATTAAAACAGTTTTTAAGTGAGCAAGAGAAAAAAAAGAAAACCTATAAACTTATAAATGCTGATAACTATTACGATAGAGCATATTTTAATAATACCGATAAAATAACTTTAATTAATGAACTGAGCCAATACGATTACCTCGCTATAGATGAGGCTCAGAAATTAGAAGAGATGGATCTCTTTATAAAAAACTTAGCGGACTACGTGAAAACAGAAAGCCGCCTAATCCTGACTGGATCATCCAGTATAGAAATCAAAAATCAAATCAAAGAATCTAACGCTGGTAGGAAGCGAGAGATAGAAATATATCCACCAGCTATATTTGAAATATATAAAAATGAAAAAACGGCGAAGATCAATCTTGAAGACCGTTTAATTTTTGGCTCTTATCCTGAAATATCTTTAAGTGATAAGCCTTTACACAGAGATGAAAAAATCGATTTACTTAGGAGCATAGTTAATGATTATCTTTTTAAAGATATTTTTACTTTAGACGGTCTTAAAAATGCAAGTAAGATAGAACACCTTGCGATGCTAGTGGCTTACAGAGCTGGACAGATATTAAACCTAAATGATTTAGCAAATGAATTACAGCTTAATCGAGCGACTGTAGAGAAATATTTAGAATTAATGGAGAAATCATTTCTGGTGTTTAAGCTAGATAGCTTTTCTAAAGAGGCTGCTACTTCACTCACAAAACAGAATCCCAGCAATGCTATTAAAAAACAAAAAAAATATTATTTTTACGATAATGGAATTAGGAATGCTTTAATTAATGACTTTTCTGGACTAGCTTTCAGAAGTGATATCGGGGCTTTGTGGGAGAACTTTATAATCGCAGAGAAAAGAAAACTAAATAAATATATTCATGGAAATTCTCTTAAAACATACTTCTGGCGAGTGAAAGCGAATCTAGGAGATCAGGAGATAGACTTAATCGAAGAACTCGGCGACGGTAAATTAAATCATCTCTATGCTTATGAGCTTAAATACAGTAAAGAAGAAACTAAGATTAAAATCCCAAGCCAATGGGAGAAAGACTTTCCTCTTGCGAATTTCAATGTTATTAATCGCAGTAATTTTTATGAGTTTTTAGAAAATGTATAGGGGTGGATTTCGTGCAACGCAAAATAACTGAAACTGAACATGATTTAATACGCGAACTGGGCAAATATAATCTTCAGGATGCTCTGCTCGAAATAGGAAAGTTCTCTGAATATCTCTATGCTAATCCAGATGCCTCAGATGAAATTACTAATGGCTTCAGTTATAACAATAAGAAAGACAATATGCTGTTTACTCAGGGGAGCCTAGCTTATTTAATTCAGCTACTTATCATCAGCGGTGCAAATGATACAAAGCCTTTATATCTTAGTTCTAGAAAGGATAAAGCTGAAAAGCTTAAGTATTTTTTCAATGTCAGTAGATATCTTTGGTATAACGTAGTTCATAAATCCCCAAAGCTGAGACTGGAAAAAGGAAAAGAAGTAAACATTAGAGATTCAGATATCTGGAATGCTCAATTTTGGCTACATTTATGGGAAAGACAAGCTAAGTATCAAATTCAGAGACAGTCTAATCGCAGGCATTTACTAGTTAGGCAGTATTTAATTTTTATTAAAGCCTATAAATATCTCACGGAGAAAGATACGAAGAAAGAAGAGTTTAAAAAACGTCATAAAAAATTATTCAGTGAAACTAATGCTACTACCGCAACAGAGGCAAAAGCCGAAAATATTAATCCAGAAACTAAATTTAAAGAAAAGTTTTCTTTATCTATGAAGGCTTTTCTGATATTTGTTTCTCTTAGCATCTTGCACTATAAAGAATTAAGCTGGCAGCGGGATGAGTATGTTTTTAATGGCTGCATAGACTACCAAAATATACGCTGGGAAGAAGAAGATCTTCCAAAAATACAAGCTCGGTTAGATGAGTCTATAGAAAAAGATTCAATCATTAAAGCCCTAATGCCTTTTTCCCTCTCCTATAAAGAATTTCAAGAAAAAGCTAAAGAGTTAAATCCCATAAATCCACTAATGATCTATCCACTGATAAGACCTGATAGGAAATATAAAAACCGTTATCCTTTATTTCTTAGTCCTGTATATCCATATCTGAGAAATATAATTTTAGAGGACGCACTGTTTAATGCTCTAGACGACATTTATAGAGAAGAGTTTAAAGATCAAGGTACTAGGGCTGCCCAGCCCTTTAGAAGCTTTTATGGAGATTTATTTGAGCAGTTTATTAAAGATCTATTTATTAATATCTATGGTGAAGAAAAAGTTATAGACCTAAATCTAGAAAAGGCTGAAAAGAAAATTATAAATAAAAAAACTTCTAAAAATAGTGGGGGTGTTGTCAAAGTCTCAGATTTAAAAATTATCACAGATAAAAAAGTTTATATTATTGAAATTAAATCATTGAAGCTAAACTATAACTTCGCACTTAAGGAAGTGATGAAAAATGAAATTTTTCATCACGGACTGTCAGGTAAAGAGGTTAAGGATCCGCTCCCCGAGCTAGGTTTTATACCTCGGTCGGGGTCGAAAAATGCTAAAAATAGCATTTTTCAGCGGATCCTTAAAGATATTTATAATGAAGATAAAATAGAAAAGAATATAGAAAAGCTCGCTGAGGGTGTTATTCAGCTTTACAGTGAGAGTCTAGCTTATAAACAATGCAACACTGAAGATGGTGTAAAGGGAGCCACTAAAACTACAAAGGAAGCTGAAATTATACCGATATTAGTCATTTCAGATCAAGCTTTTAGTTTAATTAGTGCTTCAAATAAAGATGGGAACAGTATCTTTCAAGAAAAAATAACTAGTCTTGCTATTGGGCAGGCTCTAGATTTTAATTTCTATATATTGCCGTTAGGATTTTTAGAAAGAAATTTTAATCGCCTAAAAAATAATGAGATCAGCCTAGAAGATACCTGTTATAAAAGTCATTCTAGAACTGTATTTTTTAATT
Source organism: bacterium (assembly GCA_046080385.1). Classification (GTDB taxonomy): domain Bacteria; phylum Cyanobacteriota; class Vampirovibrionia; order LMEP-6097; family LMEP-6097; genus LMEP-6097. The sequence goes on along the minus strand of JBJTTW010000191.1, from coordinate 1,550 downwards.
ACGATGAGAGTAAAGATGCAGATATCCCAAGCTTGGACCCAGATATTGAGAACTCTAATAGTTATTATGATGAAGCATATGATGAGCTAATGAAATTTTAAAACGGAAAAACTGGAGCGATGCAACCCTCTCTCACCCACGATAAATCGGTAAAATAAACTTAAAAGCACTACCCTGTCCAAGCTCACTCTCACACCAGATCTTACCGCCATGAGCTTCGATAATCTGCTTGGAGATCCATAAGCCGAGTCCAGTGCCACCGATTTTACGTGTATCACTGTTATCTACTCGCATAAAACGCTCAAAAATCTGCCCTATATTCTCTTTAGGAATACCCATCCCATTATCACTGATGGACACAGAGATTTCATCAAAAAAATTCTCTGGGCTAGCTGCCGTAACTATATCTATTTTACAGTTAATCACTTTTCTATCTGGCTTGGAAGCCTCTATTGGTGAATACTTTATGGCATTCGAGAATAAATTGTGAAATACTCTCTCTACAGCAACTACGTCACAGAGTATATAGGGCATATCAGAATTCACAGACCACCTAACAGAATATGGTTTATGCTGATCCTGAATCTCATCCCATGCTTTTCTTGCAAGAGTCGATATCTCAACTGCCTCGAAATCACTTAGAAATAATTCATCATTTGACTCTAAGCGCGATAAATCAAGAAAATCATCTATTAGACCAGCAAGTTTTTTAGAAGCCTGATAAATTTCTTCTAAATATTTTTTTGTCAGCTCAGGGCTATATGAAGTATTTAATAAAAGCTCACTAAAACCTAATATCGTAGACATCGGGGTTCTTAATTCGTGCGAGACGGTGCCTAATATCTGGGTCTTATTCTCATTGAGCTTCACTAATCTCTCATTATTTAACTGAATATTCTCTAAAGCTGATAATACGGAAATTTGGTCTAAGATAAAATTCATCATTCTATTCAAAAGCTCTAAATCCTTCTTCGGGAGAGCGCCTAGGGACGGCTCGCATTCTTCAGCTTCTGCATTTTTAGCTAAATTACTAGCTGATTTAGTTCGTCTAAAAACAGTGAAGGCAGAACTAATATGGCCTTCTGTTTCTTTATGTACGTAATAAATCTTTTTAAATTCACTAGTATCAGATTCAGTAATGGAAAATTTAGCTGCTTTTTTATCCTCTGTTCGTGAATAATATATTTTTCCTTCGTAACCAGAAAGATAGAAATAAGCAAAGTCTGCATTTTGAGAAGAAAATTTCTCTACTAATAATTTACAAGTCTTATTTGCAAGTTCTACAAAATTTTTAACATTTAAGATATCAATAAATTCAATTAAATTTTTGGCATCATTATTAGGCATTGCACTAGCTTTTGTATCTCAACAGGGCTTGAAAAATACGACATTTAGTCTTTTTCGATGAATCCTTAAGGAAGTGATGAAAAATTTCATTTTTCATCACGGACTGTCAGGTGAAGAGGTTAAGGATCCGCTCCCCGAGCTAGGTTTTATACCTCGGTCGGGGTCGAAAAATGCTAAAAATAGCATTTTTCAGCGGATCCTTA
>JBJTTW010000190.1:0-8158 GCA_046080385.1 bacterium | reverse complement strand
TCACTTCAGTTTATCTCTGCTTTAAATCAGCTTGCTGTTCTTGCAGATAATATGGCTGATGCTAAAAAAAGAGAATTAGACAAGGGTAAGCAAGATGAGTATAAAGAAAAATTTGAGAAAATACAGAAAACAATTTTAAATAAAATCGATATACCAGAAGATTTTGTTCAGTTAATTCAAGTTGCTTCTGCTGGTGGTATCGATGCTTTGCGTGATGTCGCTTCTTGGGCTAGAAAAACTGCAAAAGATATGCGTAATGATGAGGAATTAAATGAGAAAATCGAAAAACTTCAAGATCAACAGAAAAAATTGGAAGGTCTTGGACGAGCAATTTTCAAAGATGCTTCTTCAAGTGAAGAAAGATTTGATCGTTATGCACTTTTAAAGAAAGCTTTTAGAACTAATTCATCGGAGGAGGAATATAGAATGCAGTTAGTAAGGTTAGAGAAAATGAGAAAACAGGAGGGAATATAAATGGCGTTAAATGCAGTGAATCCAGCGGTTAGGCATGGACAATGCGAGTTCTTCGTAGAATTGAATCAGGATGCGCTCACTGATTTAGAGAATCAGATGTCAGAGATGTTAGCTATCGATACTAAGGACGCAAGAATATCAGCGGCGGCTTTAAGGATAGAGATTACGACAGTTAAGTCTTTACTTGGTTTTTGGAGAAATGAAGCACAGTTCTGGAAGTCGGAGATTGATGAGAATAAGAAAGATATTCAAGCAACAAATAAACTAGCGAGTGGTGGAGGCTAAGCAATGATTAACTAATCGTTCTAATTAGGTAGGTAAATTATGAGTTCTATTGATCCGACAATAAGATTATCACAGACTCGTTCATTGATCGACTCTGTTCAGCAGGAAATTACCCAACTAGAAGGTCTTATGCAGGATTTTTTAGAGTTGGAAGGAGCTGATGATACTAGTGAGATTCGTGAAGATTTTCATGCTTACTTGGAAAGTAAGCATGAATTAAATCCTGCTGATCGGCATGAAGTTCTTAGAACTATGGCTTATGATGCTGGTTTGATTAAGGACATGCATGGTGCTTGGACAGATTTCTCCAAGGATTCTGGTAGTTCTGCTGTTACTAGGCAGGCTATCGCTGTTTTAAAAGCGTCCTTAGGTGCTTTAAGAGTGGAGGAATCTTACTGGAATAAGGAACAGGACGAGCAGCAGAAAATGCAAAAAGAGACGAATAAGATAGCTTCACTTTAATTATTTAGCTATACTCTGATTTGTGCTGAAAGTGAGTAAAGTTTTTTTGGTTTATCATCTCTATTATCTGCGTTGCTTACGAAAAGTTTTGACCGATTGTTTGTTGAATTTGTCATCATTATTGTTCATTCCCACTTATTACTCACCCCTGAATTTTTCCACTCACAGTGTTTATATTGGTAAGCTATGTTATGGATTAGTTAAAAACATCAAAATAATTGAAAATTATTAAAGCCTGAAGAGTTTTACTATTTAATGGGTAATCATAAAGTTTTTTTAGTAACTGGTGCGACTGGCTATCTAGCTGCTAATTTTTTAAACTTTATTCAAGCATCACGTTCTGATTTTTTTGAAGCTTATGACCAGATTCTTTTAATTGATAGGCATCTAAAGCTTTCAAGGTTAGATAATGGTATTTTAGAAAATAATAAAATAAAAAAAATTGCTTTTGACTTGTCCCAGGTAGAAGAGTTTATCTACTTGCTGGATGGTTTATTTAATTTAGAAATTTTACATTTTGCGTCATTAAATAATTTAGAAGCAGAAAAGCTTTTTATTAAAGGACTTCATGAGTTTGCTTTAAAAACTAACTCTTTAATTAAGTTTATCTATTTATCTTCTTCTGCTGTTTATGGTGAAAATGATTCAGATCCATTAATCCCAAGTTATGAAACTGATCTTTTAAAACCACTAAGTGCCTATGGTGTTTATAAAATGCAAATCGAAGAGTTTATTCAAGAACTGTTTCAAAAGTTTGAAATAGCAGGGGCTAATTTCGGGGAGATGATTTTAGAACAATCTTTTTTAATAATTAGGTTAGCGAACCCTTACGGAGGCGAGTTTGAATGTAGGGGAGTATATCAAAATTTTAAACAGCAGCTCCTGAATACGGCTATGGATGAAAGCTTTACGGTGGAAATTAATGCGGAAGCTGAAAGGCAAATAGTTAGAGACTTTGTGAGTATAAGAGACTTTTGTTTTATCTTATTAGATTTAATAGAAGCAAAGGCCTGTGGCGTTTATAATGCCGCAAGTGAAAAAATTACTTATTTAGAAGATTTCGCAGAGAGCATAAAAAATGACTTACTTAATAATTCTTTACTGGATTTAAGTTTAAGCCAAAAAAAAATCCATATAGAATACCAAGGCTTTAAAGCTGGAGATATTAAAGTCTCTCACCTATCAGTAAGGAAGCTAAGGGACTGCCTGCAAGCTCATAACTCGGCTTAATTGAATCTGCCGCACAAAAAACACACACACAAACAATTCAATTTATACCAAAATACCATTTTAATCTGAAAAAGACTTTTATATGTCCCTTGCGCAGTCCTAGTTTCGGACTGCTTGGACTCAAAAGAATTTTCCAGAATGGTATTACTGTGCTTTGTTTCTAATTTCTAAAGGCCTTATGTGGCTGCCCTTCAATGTGACCACTCTGAGTCACTCTTACGAATTCAGCGACCTCTTGTAAGGTTTTTATATCTCTAGCGCCACTGTAGCTCATGCCACTTCTTAAACCTTTTACTAGTCTTTCGATAATGTGCTTGACATTGCCTCTGTATTTAACGGTAAGCGAAATGCCTTCTTCGTTAAAATCTTCTATTCCGAAATCACTTTGAGCTGGGATAGAGGCCATACCTCTGTAGCTTTTTACCATTTCTTCGTTTTCATTTCTGAAAACAGTTCCAGGAGTTTGTTTGCAACCAGCAAATAAAGATCCCATCATCACAGCATCACCACCAGCTGCTATAGCTTTAGTTAAGTCACCATAGTATTTAATACCGCCATCAGCGATTATAAATTTTTGACTATCTGGATTCAGCTGTTGAAAATCTTTTTTTGCTTGAAAAGCTAGCTTGATAGCTGAGAGTTGAGGATAGCCAGAACCAGTTTTAATTCTAGTGGTACATACTGAACCAGGACCAACACCCACTTTTACGCAATCTGCCCCCCATTTAAATAAATCATAAGCACCTTGGTAAGTACAGACATTACCTGCAATAATTCCAATATCTGAATAAAGCTCTTTTAATTTTTGAATACATCTCTCAACAAGAAGGTGGTGACCGTGAGCTACATCTATACAGAAATTCCTAATCCCCACTGTGTAAGCAGCTTTTACCCTTTCGAAATCACTCGCACCAATTGAAACTATGAAAGGAGCTTTGGGGCTGATTTTATGTAATTTAACTTCAGCGTTGTAAAGTTCTATCTGTTCAAGCATACTTTCTATACTGAGATAGCGATGAAGTATGCCGACACCACCGTGTTCCATCATGCTGAAAGCCATTTTATGTTCAGTTACCGTATCCATATTCGCAGAGATAAACGGAACATCAAGCGTGAAGCTTGGGAGTATTTGTGTTTTAGTACTAACTTCAGCCCTATGCTCAATATTAGAGTATTTTGGGATTAAGAAAACGTCGTCAAAAGTTAAGCCTTCAATTATATTCATTGCACACCAAATTGCTATGTTAGCAGAATCTGGACTAGCTGTTCAAGCTAAGAAGGAATTCAGTTTCTTTAATCTTTATAAAGCCTTCTTCTGTATTGATTTCCTCAATGAATTGCTGTACAAAAGGAATTATTAAAGAATTACGCTTCTGAAAAGTTTCGTTAAGTTTAACAAAAATCTTCACTTGTGCGCCTTCGCTGACGTTTTCAACGGTGCCAAGTTCTTGCCCCTGCTCATTTAATACTCTAAGCTCAAAAAGGTCTTGAATAAAGAATTCATCAGCTTCTAGGTCGTTCTTGATGTTGGCAAATACATAACCAGATAATGCTTCTGCGCTATTTCTATCTTTAATTTCTTTGAGTCTTACTATGAGAAATTGTTTCGCTGGTCTAAAGCTCTCTAGATGAAAATCTTGGTCGTTGATTGTAATAGTATTAATATTATCCAATGCTTCAAAGGAGTCTATTAGAGGGAAAATTTTTATTTCACCTTTAATTCCGTGTGCTGAAGAGACTTTCGCTATAATCCTCTTTTCCAAATTGCTTGATTCCATTGTTTATAACATCTTACCGCCTTTGTGCTTCTCGGATTCGCTGATTGCTTGATCACTCTGCAAAATAGAGTTAACAAGAGTGCTGCAGGTTTTTAAAAAGACTGGACTAGCTTCCCCTTCAATAAAAGTCTGGATTTTTCGTTTCTCACTTGTTGGAATCTGACCATAAGTTTTATCTTTCCATGTTTTGAAGCGTTTTTCTTTTATGCGAGTGTCTGCACTCAAGGCAAACTCTATGTTTGAATTGATGGCGATGGCCAGTTCTTCGCCGTTGACATCGCCTTTAAAACTTAATTCAAATTTATTAAGCTCTTCAGAATATTTAACTAATGCAAGTATTTTGCCGAAATTATAGGTTTCTATGGATAAGGCTGCTACGGAATCTGGAATGAACTCTGCATCATCTTCATCGGCATCATTCTCGTCTTCGCTTTCGCTATTGTAGGTATCTTGGCTATTTTCCTGTCTTTCATTTTCTTCTTCTAGTTCGTCTAGGATATCTTCAAATTCATTGTCTAATGCTTTAAAGTAAAGAGGAAACGGATAGGGGAAATTTAATAGTAGGAAATTTTGCAGGGGATTATCTTCACTTAGGGCGTTATGAATATTCTCTATTTGTGTTTTAACCTTGTCCTCAAGCTCGTTTTCGGATAAGACTGCTAATGAATACCGTAAATCATTGTAATTGAAGTTTTTAAATAATTCATCGAAGTCAAAAAGCTCTGCAAGAGGGAGCTTCGGTGATTCTTTTTTTGTGATTTTGTCTTCTAAGGTTTTCTCTTTCTGGATATGCTCCATTTCACCTTCCATTGTTTTCATGAGTTCTTTCATATTATCTATCTGAACGCTGGAAACCTTTTTTAATTGAGGGTTTAAGTTAATGAGTTCTTCATAGTTCATCTTGCTTCCTATGTTGCCTTTTGGTGCAAGTAGGGATTTTAAAGAAGGCTTAGGAGGTTTTGATTTGTTGTGGTCATGATGATCATCTATCTGTGATTTACCTGATTTGGAGATCAAGTCGAGTTTACTTTTCAGCAAAGGATTCTTAATTAAAGCCTTTTCTTTTTCTTCTTTTGCTTTAAATGGTGTAATTAAATCAGTATCGTCATCTTCTTGTATAGGTTCTGCCGAAAATTCATCTAGGTGTTTTTCACGTGAGGCGCGAGGGACGAATTTTTGAGCATCACTCGCATTTAAATAGCGGCCTTGATTTTCCTTGCGAATTTTTTTTAAATGTGTGTCTCTGTGATTGTTTTCTACTTCATTTGCTGAGGGCTTTGAATCTTTCTTGTCAGCAGCCTTTGCTCCTGAAATTTTTTTTGCTTTGGGGTCGAAATTACCAGTGCCACCTATGTCTGCCATTAGAGTGCCCTACCACAGGTTTTACCGTCTTCGTTACGTTCTATGAAAATTTTATGTTTCCTATCAGTACTGAGATAGCCTTCATAAATACCTTCATCTTTAGTATTTTGTAAATTTATAAAACGTACTTTTAGATTGCGTCGCATCTGTTTATCTATTTCTATTTTATCTTTGACTGAATAAGTAAGCCAAGCTTTACCATCTTTTCTAATCTGAAACAGATAATTATCAAAGCTCATGTCAAGTTTTTGTTCCACTGCATCTAGATCAGTAAATATGCGTGTCGTTTCTTTTACGCCTAGTTCTATAATGAGGTCATAAGCTCTTTTATTGGGCGTAGACATCTTGCCAGCATCTTCACTAGCTTGAAGCTTTTTAGTTTCTTTAAGTCTGTTTATATGAGCTTTTGTTAAATCTTCTTGGACTGAAGCTTGAGTCGCTAAGTTTTCATAGAATACACTAAAGGCTTTTTCTCTATTGTCTCTTTCTAGCTCTGGATCTTTTAGTATATCTTTGGTGGCACCGTCTGTGGTTTGAAGCTTCAAGGCTATATTGTCTGAAATGCAGTAACAGTAAGCTAAGCAGGCTTTAATATCTTCTAGTCTCAGGCTGCGGTAAGCTCTAACGATGTCTGGGGGCTCTTTTCCTTCGATAATTTGCAAGATCAGTTCAGCTACGCTGACTTTTGTACCTTTGATTTGAGGTTTACCACTTGGACCGTCAATAATAATTCTTGATTCGGTTAAATTTTTCAAGCTCATAAATTTACTTGTCGAAACAATTATACTAGAATGTAATTTGATGCAGTTTTTAGCTACTATTTCATCCTTGCCCTTTTATATTCTTGCCACAATTTCGATAATTTGTGCTTTGGGTATGATACTTAATCCTAATTTGGTGAGGGCTGGCTTTACTTTAATTGGCACTTTTCTTGGCATAGCGGGTCTTTATTTCCTTCTTAATGCTAATTTCGTAGCAGTTTCACAAGTCTTGATATACGCAGTGGGTATTGTTTTAGTAATAGTTTTTGCGGTTATGCTCTGTTCTTTAAAGGAAGAGGCTCATAATATTAAAGAATCTGTTTTTTCTTCTAAGGCGAGAGTTACATTTGCAGTCTTAATATCGTCTCTTGTTTTTGCTGTTTTAAGCTTTGTGATCCGTTCTCAAGATTGGCAGGCTATTGCGAAGTTGACTGGTGCAGAGAGGCAGTCAACTTTGGTGCAGCTTGTTGATGATAAGTATCTCTCACAGATTGGTTTCTTAATGCTAAATAAATATATTTTGCCTTTTGAATTGATCTCTGTTCTTCTCTTAATAGTTCTTATCGGTACTATTCTCTTAAGTAAAAAGGATATTAAATAAATTATGACAGTTACATTAATTCACTACCTTACGTTTTCGGCACTGTTATTCTCTATTGGTCTTTTTGGGCTATTAATTTCTAGAAATGCTTTTAGAGTTCTTATGAGTATCGAAATTATGCTAAATGCTGTTAATATAAACTTTGTTGCCTTTGCTCATTTCTTAGATCCTTTAGCGGTTAAAGGTCAGGCATTTAGTTTGTTTGTTATGGCGATTGCTGCTGCTGAAGTCGCTATTGGATTATCTCTATTGCTTTTAATTTATCGCAATCGCATAAATATTGATATGGATTCTTTTGCGACGATTAAGTGGTAAGGTTTTAGTTTTTTACTTATAAATTTTCAAGTCAAGATAACTTTATATAGTTTAGGTTTAAACTTATCTTGACTAATATATCGCCGAAGATTTATAAGCAGAGTCAAGGCGGGATTCTAAATCCCAATCCAGCAGCTAATGCAATTCCAAATTGTGTTTCTTCAGCTCGTCATACTAATAATGGTTCTATAACTCAAGCAGCTCTTACTGGAGCGGCTTTTTTACAGCCTCTAATTCCAATAACTTCTGCCAGCAGCATCGCAGGCACTGCTAAAATCACTGATTTTCGTAAAAATTTAGAGGGGATTATAATTACTGATCAAGCAAGACCTGCTTTAGTTAACTTAGTTAAAGATATTTTGAGTGAGATATTAACGCAAAATGCAGATAATGAAGTACTTCAAGAAGCTATTGATAAAGATGGTCGTTTTAGCATTGATATCTTTGATACAAACTTAGTTAATGCATTTTATGAAAAAGGAATCAATAGCCTTTACGGTACTACTGGATTATTAGGAAGGATTGAAGAGAAATATACTTCAACTAACAAAGTTCATGATGTTATAGCGTTTCTAATTTCACATGAAATCGGGCATGCTATTGCAGCACAGAAAAAAGCTGAATTAAAGGATAATATTTTAAATAAGAATAATACTTGGGAGGAAGATTTTGCTGATCAAACAGCTATGAAACTGATGCATAAAGCGGGTTATGATATTCAAGCCGTTTTAGGTGTTTTCGCTACTTTATTTGGAGATACTGCTGATCAAAAATCTATTCCTTTCTTAGATTCACATCCACATGGCTCAGATAGAGATTTATTTCTACTCCAAACATATAATCAAATATATTCACGTCAATCGGGGGAATATATATCTCCTCTTAGCAAT
>JBJTTW010000189.1:0-3026 GCA_046080385.1 bacterium | reverse complement strand
AGCACTGTGTTCAAGCCCTTTATCCCTATAAGCGAACTCATTACCACGAAACCTTCTGTCAGCCCTTGCACCATCTGAGATCATAGCCGCCTGATCAATACCAGACTGTGCCAGATCTCCCGCTCCAATTAGTGAACTTTTAGACATAAATACGCCTAAATTATTAGCTCGCTTGGATAGATCTAAGCTTTTCTGCTCTACATTTTTACGACTCTCTTCATTATCAACAAATTTAGAATCGTCCATCGACAAAAAATTAGCAAGATCAGAATTAGCTGCATCTAAATTAGATTCAGCTCTAGACTTAAGCGGAGTCAAAGCAGCAATTCTAGACTGTAAAGCTGCTTCCTTCTTCCCAAGCTGTGTAATTTCAAGCTTCAAAGCCTGAAGTCCATCAGCAGTCTTAATAGTTTGAGGTTTAAAATCTACGGCAGCGCCCTTTTGATCATTAAAAGTTTTATCCTTTAAATAACCATCCCAAGATTCATCCTTAATTTCATTCCACTGATTCCCAGTCTGCATAAGGATCTGACCATCACCTTTCAGCCCCATAGTAACTGAACCCTTAGCAGTATCACCAGCACGACTATAAGAATCTTTATCTACACTCGCGATATCAGTCCTTCTTTTCCCACCAGAAGTTGCTTCACCAGTATGCATAACATTATCACCAGCTCTCACATAAATACCAGTCGTATAAAAGATCCCAGTGTCCTTACCTGTTTCAGTAGTATTAAAAGTAAGCTCCGTTCCATCTTCGAACTTTAAAGTGGAATCATCACCAAAATGGAAATCATCACCATTATTACCATCAGCATCCTTAAGCATGTTCACGTGAGGATCTCCATGAATATGCATAATCTGTTCACCAGCAGGATTATAGATCCAAGTTTGATGACCACCTTTATTAGTATCAGTTACAATCTTGATTCCTGAATGAGTAATAAACTCAGCCTCACCATTAGCATTTATAGAAGTTTTAATCTCTGTTTTAGCTTCTTCAGCAGCTAATGCACTTTTTTTAGAACTAATCTCCGACCTAACGCCTTGAAGCTCAATATTAGCAGATGACAGTTCACCATCATAGACAATTAACTCTGTCTGAGAGAGACTTACATCCATTTTTGCCTGTTCAATATTAATAGATTTTAAAGTATTTTCACCATCTTCACGAGGTGAATTTAAAGCTCCTCTAGTCTCAGTGATACGATTAACAGTATTATCAAAGTCCGTAGAATTAGCGCTTATAGCTGCGGCATTCTGTGCCTGTACCCGACTATGCTCAGCAACTGTATTAAGCGTTGCATGCGTTGCCGAATTTATTACTGTCATACTTAAATCTCCAAGTCATTAATAACAGTAACTATTTAAAATTTAGTTAAGCAAGTGCTGAAAAATGCTGTTTTTAGCATTTTTCAGCTGTTACTTAAGAGATAAGTAACAGCCGTCCTTCCTAATTTTTCACCTACCGTAAATTCTTCATTTACTATCTCATGAGCCCCAGCTTCATGAAAACTCTGTTCATAAATTTGGTAGCGAGATCTAACGATAATATGTGCAGTCGGTGCTAAACGCTTAATATTATCAATAGTAGTTAAAACCGCATCATAGCTAGGAATAGTTATAATAACTAAATTAGCCAGCTCTAAGCCACTATGCTGAAGCACCTCTAGCTGCCTCACATCACCCATATAAGTCTTAAACCCATCTAGCTCAGCAGAGTCTAAAGAATCTTTAGTAAGATCCATAATCGCAATTTCCTTTAAGTATAAATCTTTAAGCTGCCTAGCAACTTCACGCCCAGCTGGACCATAACCAATAACATAGATACGTGGAGAATTTAAACTTGAAACTTCAGTCTCTAGAGCTTCACCTGATTTTTTAGTCTTAATCTGCTGAAAAATACCGAAAATAGCATTGAAAAACTTCTGTACCTTAAGACCAATTCTAGGAGCGAATTTAATCATAAAGGGTGTAAAAAATAAACTTACAATAGTGACAGAAACGATAAGCTGTGACCAATCACTACTCAACAATGAAGAGTCTTTAGCAATATTACTTAGAACAAAAGCAAACTCACCAATCTGAGCAATAGAAACCGCAGAAGCCACTGATATAGCGATACTATGACCAGATAAACTAAAAATCACAGAACTAATTAATGTCTTAGAAAAAATTACGGCAATGCTGAGTAATATAACTAAAGCAAAATTATTAAAGACCCAAATTGGGTCAGCAAGCATGCCAGCGGAACCAAAAAATAATGTCAAGAATAAAATCCTAAGTGGTGCAATATCTGCTGTAATCTGAGTGGCAAAAGAAGAGCTAGCTAAAAGCATTCCCGCGATAAAAGCGCCAATCGATGGTGAAATGCCAATCTGATAAGCGGTCCAAGCAGAACCAATGCTGATAATAATCGCAAGCAAAATAGCCATCTCTCGATTATTATTTAAGCTAAAAAGACTTAAAGCCGGTCCAGCAATTTTATTTAAAAATATATACAAACCCAAAACCAATAGCACAGCAGCACCTATAGTAAATAAAAAATTATTCTGAAATTCATTTGCGACTGCATTATTAACAGAAATAAATGAAACTATCATCGTAAAAGGAATTACGGCTATATCCTGTAAAAGTAAAACCGCTATCGAATTTCTACCATGCTGACTATCTATTTCAGCCAAATCATTAAAAGTACGTAAGACTGTAGCTGTACTGCTTAAAGTAAATATAAGCCCCGCTAAAATAGCTATCTTTATATCTAAACCACATAAAGATGAAACTACCAGAAAAAAAAGAGGGGTCAAAAGAATCTGTAAAGCCCCGCCTCTAAGGATTTTCAGAGGCAAAGCTTTTATTTTATTCCAAGAAAATTCAAGCCCTAAACTAAAAAGTAATAATGAAACACCAAGCTCAGCGATAGCCTCAATCTCAAGTGGAGATTTTATTAACTGTAAACTACCTGGTCCGCCAAGAAACATTCCAGCTATAAGGTAACCAATAATCGGACTCAATTTTAAACGAAT
>JBJTTW010000188.1:0-1954 GCA_046080385.1 bacterium | reverse complement strand
TGGAGTATTAAACAGCACATAGTATTTTTTCTTACGAAAAAATACTATGTGTCAATAATCTGTGATAAAAATATTAGTTGTAGTTAAAAAATTCCCTTCTACTTTTCCTAATTATTGGTTTAATTTTTCAGTCCACTTTACAGAGCTTAAGACATATTAAAGAGCGTAAGGTCTTAGGAGGTTTTACTGAAAATGAACATTATAGTTTTTTAGTTTTAAATTTATTAGATTCAAGTACTGCGGTTAATCTAGAGGGTGATTCTGTAAACCTTAAGGATATTGATTTAGTTGTTTTGAATTATGTCATCGACGCATTACCTATGATTCCTTTGGCAAAAAACTCTGATGGACTATTCTCAAAGCTGCAGATAAGAATTTTAAGTAAATCTGATAGTGAAGAGAAAGACATTATTAACAATACCTCTTATCTTTCGAGTTTGATGATTGAGCAGCGCTGGGAGTCTTATGACGTACATTCTGCAAGTGATTTAGAGCAAGAGTTTTTTAATATATTTTCAGGCTTAACCGCTAATTACCCTGAAGACCAGCAATCTCGCTATTCCTATGGGTGTCTTGCGGCTTTAAAGTCTTTAAATTTAATTTTGAGTGATAACGGGATGATCTATATTGCAGATATTCCATCTCCTTTGACCGCCCACAAGGAGGCAGCCCACTACTCCTTTTATAGTAATGCCAAAGCTAATCATATTAATGAGGATTTAATGATAAGCTACATGCAAAGCTTGGGATATTCTTCATTAGAAAAAAAAGAGGCTGGCTTAGCAAGGATTATTTTATGTAAGAATGATTCTGCTACAACCAATAAAAAATTTCGAGAGTTTTTTTTAAATAACCATTACTTGGAGAGATTCTCAGAGATTTTTAATATGTTTCAGCTAATTAAAGATTCTTCTCTATCTGATGTGGCGAAGATATTATTAGATAAATTATTGGAAATCGATAACCAATCCTCAACAGCCTTAACTTTTCAAGGTTCATATCATTTTTTAAATAAAAACTATGAAAAAGCTTTGGAGCTTTATAAACAAGCGAGGGAGATAGATTTTTCTGCCGTTTGGGATTTAGATTATAAAATCAGTGGCACTGAGATGTTCGTTTAGTAAGGTTTCTGCATCAAGAAAAATTTTTTCAAGATCAATGAATTTTTTAAATTCACTGAGTTGATTTAAATTCTGTATGTGATTCGTACCCGTGATTTCGCCGCGGAAAATATTTTTTCTGGCTCTTTCTAAAACTTTTTTTGCTCCAGTATAACGCTTCTTATCTATGAGGTACAGGCAAGCACAGATTTGGATAAAAGCTTGATATAGACAGCGATCTGCTTCATGGTAATTCTGCCAGAATTTTTCTATTTCTTCATGAGCTTCATGGAATTTGCCTTCATGAAAAAGTTTAATTCCTAAGTGGATGTAGCTAAAATCGGCATGGGACATTAATCTTCATTTTTACATAAATCTTACGTACTAATACCATTCTGGAAAATTCTTTTGAGTCCAAGCAGTCCGAAACTAGGACTGCCCAAGGGACATATAAAAGTCTTTTTCAGATTAAAATGGTATTTTGGTATACGATTATTAATCACTGGCATGATTATTGGTAATGATTCATCTTCTAGCTTTACTCGGGGCTTCATGTTTAGCCGTTTAACAGTTTTAAGTTTACTGCTATGTATCTGTCTTAATCCTAGCTCCGCGGCAGGCGACACCATTACGACTTTTGAATTAGGCGGTGCGTCTAATTCTCCTGGTATCGCTGATAAAAATCATTTAATTATTGAAGAGGATTTTATGAGTTATCAGACTAAATTTAAAGGTGATAAATCTTACAATTACCAACTTGGACAGACTAAGCTGCGTTATGGTCTTATTGAAAATAAACTTGAAGCGCGAGTAAGTTCTGCTGGTGTAACTGTAAATGAGCTAGACTCAGGTTT
>JBJTTW010000187.1:0-2010 GCA_046080385.1 bacterium | reverse complement strand
GGTGTAAATTTACTTGGTGTAGGTTTACATTCCTATGGTTTTACTGAAGGTTTGATGATTAATCTTTTAAGTTACTTTTTTATAGAGTTTGCTTTTATTTTTGTGGTGATTTTTTTGCAGAGGCGTTTTTTGAATAAAATGAAAAGCTAAAACTTTAGCTTTCTTAGTATAATAAAGCTATTCTATATTTACTCATTAACTAATTCTTAAGGTATATGTGTAATGTTAGTAGAAGCAAAAAGGCTAAGTATAAAATGACAGGTATTGATACTTCTGGTTATAATCCGCCGCGTGCTTTGGTAGCTTTGAATGATTCTGGAGTAACTCCTGGAGTTACTCCTGTTGCGGATGAAGGAGCACCTAAGCCACCACAAGTGGTTAATTCTCCTGATACTGTTGTTATAAATAGTGATAATGTCGCCACCCCTGCATATACAAGGGCATCTGCCCGAGGACAAGTATTATTTGCTAATACAAAAATTGATTTGGCTGGTCTACGAAAAAAAGCAGCTTCTGCTGATCTAAAGGTAAGCTCTCAAGCAAATAAGGCCCTTAAAAGTTTTAGCGAACACAGTTATTATCGGTACCATGAATCTCAAGGCGCTGATGGTTTTATTTATGTCGCTGGTCGTGGAATGCAGCCTTATTCAAATGATGGAGTGAAATACCCTAAACAAGAGGAAGTCCAAGAGCTTGCGGATAAACAATTAACAGGCTATTTATTAGGTGCTAAAATTATGTCTGCTGAAATGTATTAAAGGCTATGCAGGCTACAGGTAAGCCACTGACACAAGAGCAGCAGCAGAAAGTAGCGGATCTTTTAAAAGAAGAAGCAAGAAACATGAAGCCCGAAGAAGTGGCAAAAATTAAAGGACAGTTGTCTGATGCATATACGAGTCTGATTCCTGATTACCCTGAGCATGATGCTTTGAGGAGCAATGTTTCGGCTTTGCTTAAAGATTTAAATAAAGTACCGAGTGATTCGATTAATAGTACTTGGGCCTTTGCTATAAATGGCGAGAATACAATTTTTAAACTTAGTTCTATTGAGCAAGAATTGAAAAATTACCCGCCACCAGCTATATCACGTCTTTTTCTTCCAGAAGAAGAATTACAATTAGTTTAAAATTAAAAAAGCAATCAATTGAAAAATCACATATGTAAAAAAAATAGCGTTTTCTTTACACATCATCTCCCATATGTAAAAAAAATGACGTTTTCTTTACATATCTATTTTTCTTCTTGTAAAGATTCCTTGATGGTTTTCGCCCCAACATTATGAAGCAGCTTAAATAAATCATCATTGATATATAAATTATGCTTACCGATCTTATGCATACTTAATATGCCAACTCTCGTTAATTCGCCCAAATAACGAGTCACTGTAGGTCGTGTGATTTTTAACTCCTCGCCTAAGAATGCAGGTTTGGTATAAGGGTGATTAAATAGATGGTTTAGCAAATCTTGGCTATAAAGCTTAGGGAGTTCATTTCTCAGCTTCTCTTTGTGGATCTGCATAAGCTGGCGAATATCTTTAATTAGCTGAATAGTTTGATAAGAAGTTTTTAGAACTCCATCCAGCATAAACAATATCCATGCTTCCCACTCCTGTTTATCTCTCACAGATTGAAGCAGATTATAATAATCGGCTTTGTTTTGATTAATATAACGAGATAAATAGAGTATGGGAGTATCTAGCAGACCCTCTTTCACTAGATAGAGGATGTTAATGATACGCCCCGTTCTGCCATTGCCATCCATAAATGGATGAATACTTTCAAACTGATGATGAATGATCGCCATTTTAATTAATGGATCTAAGTCGGAAGAATCATTTTCATTAATAAACTTCTCCAAGTTCTGCATGTACTGCTGAGTCTCTTGTGGATGCTGCGGTGGAGTGTAAACAATTTCACCCGTTTGGCTATTCTTTAAAACAGTTCCAGGCTGTACTCTGAAACCAGCATTATTACCTTCTAATTCAGCTTGAATCTCTTGAATATAATTATT
>JBJTTW010000186.1:0-5337 GCA_046080385.1 bacterium | reverse complement strand
CTTTGAATGGAAATCTAATTGAAGAGACTCGTTACTAAACATATCTTCTTATATCCTATCATTAAAACCTAGTCCCGAAAAGGCTCTTGATCTGAATACTTGTCGGTATTTACTTGTTGGGATTGGCAACAGTCCCATAATTTAAAATCTATTACCTTTGATCCAGTGCAGGATTTATTTGAAGCACGTAAAGACCCAGAGCGCTTTTTAGATAATTTTCCTGCTCCACTGATTTTAGATGAAATTCAGTACGTACTAGAATTAATTCCAGCAATTAAAAGAAGAGTTGATAAGTCAGCTCAAAAGGGGCAGTACATTATAACTGGCTCACAGAATGTATCTATCATTCGAAATATTTCTGAAAGCCTTGCTGGTAGAGTTGGTATTCTTGAGTTAGAGGGTATGACAGCTTATGAAGTCGCAGGTCAAAGGGAAAGACATTGGCTGGAGGCTTATTTAAAAAGCCCCAATACTCTACAAAATAAAGTAGATAGCACGCTAAAACTAAATAAAACTTTATATGAAACAGTCTGGCAGGGAAGCTTTCCTGCTACTTTAGATTTTGAAGAAGAGTTTATTCCTGATTATTTTAAATCTTATATGCAAACTTACATAGAAAGGGATGTTCGTATGTTCGCAGACATCAGTGATTTAAGTTTGTTTTCACGCTTTGTCTCTTTAATAGCAGCTTATAGCGCACAGGAAATAAACAAATCCCAATTGGGAAGGGATTTGGGTCTCTTTCCTAAGCAAGCTTCCAAGTGGTTAGATATATTAATTTATGGTTATCAATGGCGTGAAATAGCAGCTTACTCTAATAATCTCACTAAACGTGTTTCTAAAAAATCTAAAGGTTACTTCATGGATACTGGCTTACTATGCTATTTACAAAGAATTTCTTCCGCAGAATCGCTTGCTGCTCACCCACTTTGGGGAGCTTTATTTGAGACTTTTTGTGTAAATATGATTCTCAGGCTGGCTCAATCATTAAAAATAGCACCTTCCTTTTATCACTGGCGTTCTAACGGTGGTGCAGAGATAGATCTATTAATGGAAATAGATGCTAAGTTTTATCCCATAGTAATCAAAGCTAAATCTAATCTCACCAAGCACGATGCAAGAGGCATTCTCGCCTTTAGAGAATCCTATCCTAAAGCTAATATACAAAAAGGACTTATTTTATATACTAGCAAGGAAGCCTATAGTATTAATGATGAAGTGCTGGCTTTGCCTTGGAGGGCTTTAGTGGAGAGTGGCTAGGATTCTGGAATTATAGACATTCCTTTGAATCAAGCAACCTATAACTGGTACTACGCCCAGCACCTGGATTTTGAAGAAAGATTCCTCTTCCCTTTAATTCTTGAATATCTCTGAGTGCCGTATCCTTAGAGCATTTAGCAAGTTTGGCATATTTTGAGGTATTCATAAAGCCTTGAAAATCATCTTCAAGCATACGATTAATAATCAATCGCTGACGGTCGTTTACTGGTTTTTGGTTAATGATCTCCCATAGCTGTGCTTTAAATAAAACATTCCCCAGTGTTATTTCGGCATTACTAATAGCCCGACCGAGACAATCCAAAAACCACAACAGCCAGTCTGTGATATCAGGTCTTGCGCGCTGCTGTTTCTCAAGCTCGTTGTAGTATTGCTTGCGCTCTAGCTCAATCTGCGATGAGAGGCTGTAAAAACGATATTCTGTAGCATCTGCCCGAGCCAATGCCATATCAGTAATGGCTCTTGCAATTCGTCCATTCCCATCTTCAAAAGGGTGAATGCTTAGAAACCACAAATGAGCAATGCCTGCTTTAAGAACGGGATCACAAGCATCTTTCTTGTCAAACCATGCAAGAAACCTGCGCATTTCCTTGTTTATGCGATCTGCACTAGGTGCCTCAAAGTGAACTTTTTCTTTACCTATAGGACCAGAAACAACCTGCATAGGATCAGTGTCTTTAGTACGCCAGCTCGCCACTTTAATTCGATATATACCACTTCGCCCAATAGGGAACAAAGCTCCATGCCAATTAAACATACGCTCTTTAGTTAGTGGTTCAGCAAATCGCTGCGTGGCATCTAGCATCATCTCAACAACACCTTCTACATTGCGGCTGCTCGAAATAAGCCCAGAAATCTCAAGACCCAGTCTGTGAGCGATAGACGAGCGTACTTCCTCTGGATTTAGCTTCTCGCCTTCAATAGCAGAAGATTTTACAACATCATTAGTGAGTACGTTCAAACTCGCTTCACGCTTGAGTTCAAAACCCAGTCCCTCCATGCGACCAAGCAAGCGTCCTTGGCGGTATCTTATCTCAACAAGCTTAGAGCTAAGGGCTTCGACGTTCCATGTAAAGTTGGTCCAATTTTGGTTTTCGTGAATCCACATACTAATCACCGCATCATTTAAGGTGATTATATGGGTTAATCACCGCAATGTCAAGGTTAATTGCTGCGTTTTCTGCGGTGATTGTGTGTGGGATATTATTAGGGGCTAAGATTTTATCAACTGAGTCTTTTTCCATTTTGCGGGATGTGCATTTTCATAATTTGATTTTCAAAGAAAATTAAAAATAGGTTTAAATTGCTATTATCAAATATGGGTTTTGTACTTATAGCTGATACCTTTACTCACTTTTTAATTTACGCAGTCTCAGATGAAAATATTTAAAATCAAAATAGAAAATTTCAGATTACTTAAAGATTTTTCTTTAGATTTAGAAGATGAATTATCTCTGGTCATCGGCAAAAACAATACTGGAAAGACATCCATACTTTCTGTTTTAGATAAATTTCTTAGTGAGGGAGAAAATAAGAAGCAGTTTTCATTTGATGATTTTAATAATGAATTTAAACAAGAACTAAAAGAAAAAATTGAGTCAGAAGAAATTTCAAGTGAAGAATATAAACCATTAGGTATAAGGCTCAGAATTTGTATTGAATATGATAATAATGATGATTTATCGAATATCAGTCGTGTAATGATGGACTTAGAGCCTAATAACAACTTTATTATTCTTGGCTTTGAATATGTTCTAGCAGATCATGATACGTATAAAAATCTCAAAGAGGATTACAAAAATTTTAAGACTAAAGCAAAAAAAGATGATTCTGAAAATGATTCCAGATCTGTATTCTCATTCCTAAAGCAAAATCAAGCTAGGTATTTTACAGTCATTAGAAAATCAATAGAATTTAATGTCGCAGATCAATCTATCAATGAAGCTAAATATATTAATTTAGATCAAGAGAAGATAAGTATTTCTGACATTATTAACTTTAAATTTATAAGTGCCAAGAGAAATGTAACCAATAAGGAAACTGACAAAGGTCTATCAGTGCAGACTTCTAGGATTTATAAAAAAGCTGAAGCTACTCCAGAACATGAAGAGGCTATTGAAGAGTTTGAAAATCAGCTAATAGAAACAGATTCAGCTCTAAGTGGTATATATAAGAACCTGTTTAGAGATATCATCAAAAAAGTAAAAGATTTCGGAGGAATGAAGAAGGATGAATCTGAAATTGAGATCATTTCTACTCTACAGGATAAAGAGCTTTTAGAAGGAAGAAATACCACTGTAGTCTATAGACACGATGAAAACAATCAACTACCAGAACATTACAATGGATTGGGTTACATGAATCTCATTAGTATAATTTTTGAGATAGAAATTCTAGTTCATGAATTTAAAAGGCTCAAAGATGAAAAACCAGCTGATATCAATTTACTTTTTATAGAAGAGCCAGAAGCACATACACATCCTCAGATGCAGTATGTTTTTATTAAAAATATTAAAAAGCTTTTGCAGACAGGTATTAGAAATAAACACGAGGATTATAGAAAATTACAGTATATTATTAGTACTCATTCTTCTCATATAGTTGCAGACAGTGATTTTGATGATATTAAATATTTAAAAAAGGAAACTCAAAACCAAGTCATAGTAAAGAATTTAAAAGATTTAGAAAAAGAATATTCTGGTAATAAGGAGTATTTTCATTTTTTAAAGCAATACTTGACCCTCAATAAAGCTGAATTATTTTTTGCGGATAAAGCAGTTTTCTTTGAAGGTGATACTGAAAGAATCCTATTACCAGCTATGATGAAAAAGATAGATCAAGAGACAAATGATGATACAGTTCGTCTACTGTCACAAAATATTTCAATCATAGAGATTGGAGCACATTTTAAGATTTTTGAGAAATTTATAGCCTTCATTGGTATTAAATCTTTAGTTATTACAGACTTAGATTCAGTAATAACTAAAGATGGTAAGAATGAAAAAAAAGTAAAATCAGCTTGCCAAGTTGAAAAAGGCATAAAGACCTCAAATGAAACATTAAAATTTTTATTTAAAGGAACAGAGTTTCAAAAACTCAAGACTTTAGCTTTTGAGAAAAAACGATGTGGAAGAAATGACAAAAAGAAATGGATAACTGATTCAGATGGGATTTTGCAGATTGCTTTTCAAACAGAGGAAGAGGGTTATCATGCAAGAAGCTTTGAGGATGCTTTTTTTAACTTAAATAAAGAGTTTATTAAAAATAAGGATAATAAATTTACTTCACTGAAACCCATATCTTTAAAGAGGTATAGAGAAAATGAAATTGATGAATATAAACTCGCAGAAAAAGCAGTTAAAAGTAAACCATCATTAGCGATTGAGATTTTGTTAAATAGTAATGAAAATTTTAGTAACTGGCAAATTCCTGAATATATACGTGAAGGTTTAGAATGGCTGAAACAGAGTTAGAAACGGAAGTTCAAAAAATATTAGAGTGTATAAAAAATAACCAAAACTTCTTGCTGAGTGGTGGAGCTGGAAGTGGGAAAACTTTTTCATTAGTCAGTGTGATTAAATCTGTGATTGAGAGTAATCCTACTTCTAGAGTGGCTTGTATGACATATACAAATGCTGCTGTTAGGGAAATTCAGGAGAGAGTAAATCATAAAAATTTGAATGTGAGTACCATTCATGATTTTTTATGGGATAACATAAAGCATTTTCAGAAAGAATTAAAATCAGCATTAGTTAATCTAGCGAATAATTCAGAGGAAAAAAGAATAAAAATCAAAGATGCTGCTAATTCAATCCTTGACAGCTATTTCTCTAGCTGCAAAATAGAATACAGAGAATATTTGAAGCTGGAAAAAGGTATTGTGTCACATGATGAATTATTAATTCTCGCAAACTATCTTTTTAAGAAGTATCCTAAGCTTTGTGATATTGTCAAAGACAGATATAAATTTATTTTTATTGATGAATACCAAGATACTGACAAGTCAGTTATTGAAATCTTCCTCGAACATTTCACACACAGTAAAAAGAAAAATGTTAT
>JBJTTW010000185.1:0-3068 GCA_046080385.1 bacterium | reverse complement strand
GTTTTAGGGCTTACTTTACTAATATCAATATCTAGCCTATTAAGACCTGTTAAAACCTTAATTATCTCTTTCCCTTCATCAAGATTATTGACTATAGGAGTTGCACTCATCACTAATAATTTAAGCTCTGGATTACTCTCTCTAGCTTTCTGAATTAACGCTGATATCTGTGCATTTCTCTTAGAGTCTGCAGATTTAATTAAATGGACTTCATCTAGAATAATAGTATCAAAGGTTTTACTAGAGAGGGCTTTCACTAAACTTTGTGACTTATCACCCTGAAAAGCTTCGTAGTTATAAAGAAAATAATTATTTTCACCATTGTTTCTATCACTCGCTTTAAAAGCCTGACTTCTATAATCAGACTTAGTAAGGAGATTAGCCTTTTTATCAAAGCTAGAAACATTCGCTGCCCACTCCTCTTCATTCTCTATAGTGCTATTAGCACCAATAATCAAGATATTATGACCATTAGTTTTAGTATCATTAGCTTCATTTAGCATTGCAGAATAAATCGCAGAGAGAGTTTTACCCGAACCTGGATTAGACCAATTAGCGAAATGACCTATTTCATTTAGTTTAAAAGCTACATAACGCTGCATTAGATTAGGTTTAATCGGATTTTCAGTATTATAATTTCCAGGAAGTTCAGTGTTTTTTATCTGCTCAAACTCTTCTTTAAACTTACTATAAGTCTTCTGCATAAACATAGAAGACTTACAATCTATTCCAAACTCTTCAAGATCAGTCTGAGGATTAATCTCTGGGTTAGTTTTAAACAAATTAAGCCATATCTTTTTCACAGCTTGGTTTTCAATAAACTGTATTAATTCTTGATCCCCATCATCAAATAATCTAATTAAATTATCCGTAAATCGCCCGAAATGCTCTATGGCTAATTCTTCACTCGCAGGAGTATTAACGCCGATAGAGCTACTTAGCCTGAGAGAAGCATCATTAACAGTGCCATCATCCACCTCAACAGAAGCTGGATTCGCTATAAGCCTATCTATAACAGCATCTCCCACAGCTTCAATAAAATCTTCAGCAAACTTTTCTTGAACTGCAAAATTAAACTTAGTAAAGTCCTTCAGATTATCAATAAAATTAAAAACCTTATCTTCTGCCAGACCAGTTTTTATCAGGATATTATAGAGAATTGAATTGTCAAAACTACTAAGGTTTTTAGCAAGCTCAATTACAGATTGAATTTTCTCACTATAAGCTTGATTGAAAGAATTAACCGAAAATAAATCTTCCCAGAATTTCTGATCAGGGCTATGTACAGCTTTAAAATCTTTCAATGATAAAACTCTTGCTTTTAAGCTCCCCTGATCTGTTCTAGTAAAGCTTTCATAAATCCCCTCATAGTCTGCGACACCAAAAGATTTAGAGTCTAAGCCTGAATTATTTTTCAAATACTCTTTTAAATATTTCCCTGCCTCTACCTTAAGCTCATCTAAATTATATTTAGGTATACTATTAGATAATTCTCTAATTAAATTAACAGTTGCCTGAGTCTCTTCAACTTGGTTTCGACCATATTTCTGCCTAGCATACTGACTTAAAAAAGTATTTAGAGTGGAAGGATACTTTAATTCAGCATTATCAGCATTTAGCTCATGTATTACTTCCATATAAATCTCAGCTAGTGTACTAGCAATACCTTGATAATTTGCAAATCTCTCCTTTAATAAAGTGCTTCGTCCCTCTATAGAAATGGCTTGACTAGTACTTTTCTCTTGATTCGGTGCATTTTCTGAATTTATTTGATTAATTTCTCTTTGAGTTAATTCCCTATACGGTAAAGCCGCTTGCTCGTCATCAGGAGCTTTAACTATAATCTTTCCAGAGAAAATGTCTAATTTGGCACTATCTGTTGTCATAACTGAACTTGTTGGTTCAGAAACAGTGCCTTCATCCAATTTTTCAGACCTGGAATTTAAAAGCTGAATAATTTCATCTAAGTGAGAGAAAAACTCTGCACTGGAATTTGGAGACTGAATCTCTAACATGCTTAAACGAGCTAATACTACAGATTTCTCAGGACAAAACTTCTTCACATTAGGTTCCAGCTCATCTATTAGTGCATGCTTTAGATCGTCTACTAGTGAATACTTATTGTTAAAATTATCAATCTCAGAGATAATTTCATGACGTAATTGCTCATGCTCTTTCTCATATTTAGCAATTCTTTCCAAACACCAAATTCGGCTATTGTATTCCTTCTGATAATTTATAAGCTGGGATTTTATCTTTGCGGATCCATCCTGATTAGCAAACAATTCCTCAGGATAATATTTATTAACAATATTAATAAGTTCTTCATGTTCTTCATGCTCTTGAGCTTTAAGATAAGGACTAATCTTTGCTAAAAACTCTATTGAATCTTGAACAGATTTAGAAGAAGAGTCACGATAAGTATCAATTGCATCCAAAATAACGTCCCCCGCAAGATCCATTTTCTGACTGATCCTCAACCACATACCCAGTCTTTCTTCGTTCTCAGAAGAAATATAATCATTATTGCCGGGGCACAATCGGTCACTTAAAACCTCTATGAACTTAGAATTTAACTTAACTATCCTATGAGCAATCTTAATAACTTTTTCAATATCTATTGTTGGATCTACACTACCTAGTTCTTGTGAAGCTTTTGAACTAGGAATTCCCAAGCGACTTTTCAAAGCAGAGGCTAAATCTTTGATTCGAGAAAAATTGTCATCCCGATGAGTGCCACCAACTACCATAGACTTTCCCCCTAAAAATATCTACATATGGCTTACAAAGAGAAACTTTTAAAATAATTGATATTTTCTCTTCTGACTAGGGGATTTTCGGATTTAATTCTCAAAAATCCCCAGAAAATCCTCATCCTCTTCCATATCCTCAAATTTAATAAATTTAATTAAACGTCCTCTATAATCCAGCTCTCCACTAATATTTTCATTAATAATAAAAGCATGTTCCGTATTAGGATACGAACGTAAAAAACGCTCAAAAGCTTCAGGGATCAGCATCTTTTTCAATTTAGATTTCACTTCTATAATGCTCGGCTGACGATTTTT
>JBJTTW010000184.1:0-25122 GCA_046080385.1 bacterium | reverse complement strand
AGATAACTCCATTCGTATAATTGGTGCTGGATTTTGGAGAAAAGGCAAAAAAATTTATGAAAAAGAAAACAGAAAAAATTAAATATTCTAACGAACTAATTAATGCAAAAGTAATCAAGGACTTCCTCCCAAGACCAGAGGATTTAGTTTTAAAAGAAGATAATGTAAAAGTGACTCTCACATTAAGTAAAAAAAGTGTAGATTTTTTCAAACATGAAGCCAAAAAGCTTGATACACCTTATCAATTAATGATTCGCTCTTTACTAGACAAATACGCTGAGAGTTTTGGATAAAAGAGACCTCGGTCATTCGTCCTCCTCGGGCTTGAAACTGCACGTTGTACAGAGCGGTCTCTAAAAACTCCAAGTTACTCAACGGAGGCTATTAAATCATGAAGAGCGAAACTTGGGGTGTAGCGAAGCATGGTTTAATAGCCTCCATTCTTTTAGTCACCTTTTACAAAAAGCTCTGGATCAACACTAGTCCCATAGAGATAAGTCCCCCAGTGCAAATGCGGGCCTGTAGAGATGCCTGTATGCCCCACCTCTCCAATCTTCTGTCCCTTAGTTACCATGTCACCTTTCTTTACATCTATCTTGCTTAAATGAAGGTAGATAGATGTAAGTGCATGACCATGGTCTATCAAAATAGTATTTCCATGAACTTGAAAACCATCTTTTTCTAAACCTGTTAAAGCGACTTTACCATCAGCTGGAGCGAAGACAGGGCTTCCCATTTTACCAGCGAAATCTAAACCTTTATGATAACTATCTACAGGTGCTTTATTGTAAGAGCGTTTCACGCCAAATGGACTTGATTTAACTGCTGTAGAAGGGTATGAAAATTTACCCTGTGCATATTTTTCTTCAGTCTTTAGTCTAAAAGCACTGCTGATCTCATTAATCTCTTTATTAGTCGCTTCTAAAGAGCTTTTATCTGGATCTAAATAAATATACTGTATAGGCTTACGATTATCTAAAACCTTCACGGGGATTCTTTCTTCCCATTCCCCAGTTCTTGCAAGAATAACGTAACTACCTGGCTTAGTTAAATTTTCAACTGGAATTAAAGCCTTATAAGCTTTATCCCCTACTTTAAAGGCTAGAAAAGACTCTGAATTAAACCACACAAGAGGATTTTTCTCAGCACCAGTAATATCTACTTCAAAATACTGCCCCTGCTGCACAGCTGTTTTTTTAAGAGCCATAGACACTGGTATAGTATCCACATTTGCAGCTTCTTTAGACTGTGGCTGAGTAGTCTGTGGTTTCACCGTAGGAGCCTGCTTAACATCAAAAGCGATGGCATTATTATAAAAACTTAAAACCGTTAATAAAGATAGAGAAGTGAAAAGAATAATCTTCAAAGAAAAAGTTTTTTTAATTACATAGTTTTCAGATGGCTGCATAATAGTTTTTTACCACATTCGTCTAAGAAAGGGAAATAATATCGCATAATGCACAACGCACAGCCGCCTCTCTTAAACATCTCCTGAAAAATGCTTTAAAATAGCATTTTTGCTTAATCAAAAACAGCTAAATCCTTGTCCCCTCGTCCCGAAAGGTTTAATATAAGGATCTCCTCTGGAGAGGTATTAGACATCAGTGTTTCTAAATAAGCAAAAGCATGAGCTGTTTCAAGGGCTGGAATTATTCCTTCTAATTTTGCTACCAAGCGAAAAGCCTTTAAAGCTTCATCATCAGTAACTGCGACATAATTCACTAAATTTTTATCTTTAAAGTAAGCATGTTCCGGCCCAACTCCTGGATAATCTAATCCAGCAGAGACACTGTGAGCTTCTTGAATCTGTCCAAATTCATCTTGCAGTAAATAACTTAAAGAACCATGTAAAACACCTGGTTTACCTTGAACCATAGTCGCAGAGTGCAGAGCTGTATTTATCCCTTTTCCAGCAGCTTCTACACCGATTAAAGAAATTTTCTTGCCTTTAAGCTTTTCCTCAACGAAAGGATAAAAAATCCCAATCGCATTAGAACCGCCTCCCACACAAGCTAAAACATAGTCTGGCAGACGATTTTCTTTCTCTAATATCTGTGCTTTCGCTTCATCACCGATGATACGCTGAAAATTTCTAACTATAGTTGGGTAAGGATGAGGGCCTACTGCACTTCCTATAATATAATGTGTATCTGAGACATTCGTTACCCAGTATCTAATAGCTTCAGAGGTCGCATCTTTAAGTGTCGAAGTGCCAGCCGTTACAGGAATTACCTCTGCACCCAGCAGCTTCATTCGCTTCACATTCGGCGCTTGGCGTTTTATATCCTCTGCTCCCATAAAGACTTTACATTCAAGTCCGAGCAGAGCACAAGCTGTCGCCGTCGCCACTCCGTGCTGCCCCGCTCCAGTTTCAGCGATAACCTTAGTCTTACCAATCCTTTTAGCTAAGAGAGCTTGAGCGATAGCATTATTAATCTTATGCGCCCCAGTATGATTTAGATCTTCTCGTTTTAAATATATTTTTGCCTTGCCATAATAATGAGTTAATCTAGCTGCGAAATACAGTGGGGTAGCCCGACCCACATAATCTGTTAAATAGGAACTAAGTTCAGACTTGAATTCATCAGAATCAGCATATTTTAAAAAAGCTGCCTCGAATTCCTCTAAAGCCGGCATTAAAGTCTCTGGAACGAACTGTCCCCCAAACTTGCCAAAATATTTAGGTAATTGAGTTGTAGCCATAAATTTAAAATACTAGTTTTAGAAAAAAGATTAAATTTTCAATGCAAAGGCTTCATAGTTGGGAATGCAATTACATCCCTTATTGAAGCTGCATCGGTTAAAAACATCGCTAGCCTATCAATACCCAAGCCCATACCACCAGTAGGCGGTAAACCATACTCAAGAGCAGTAATAAAATCTGCATCAAAGACGTGTGCTTCTTCATTGCCAGCTTCTTTTTGTTTAGCTTGCTCTAAGAACCTCTCTCTTTGATCACGAGGATCGGTAAGCTCAGAGAAAGCATTTGCCGTTTCTCTACCATAGATAAATAGCTCGAATCTCTCCACAAAGCCCTGAGCACGCAATTCTGGATCACGATGTTTTTTAGCTAGAGGAGAAATTTCTACAGGATAATCATAAATAAAAGTAGGCTGAATTAAAGTAGCTTCGACATGCTCTTCAAATGCATCATTTAAAGCAATACCTGAAAGGCGCTTACCTGTAACCTTCTCAACAGCATCCTGCATGGATATTCTCTGAAACGGTTCTGTAAAATTAATAGGCTCACCCTGATATTCGAAATCTAATTTACCTAATATTTTTAAACAAACATGCCTTAAAAGATTTTCAGTTAAATCCATCATGCCGAAAACATCTGTATAAGCCTGATAAAGCTCAATACTAGTAAATTCTGGATTATGCTTAATACTAATACCTTCATTTCTAAAGATACGACCTATCTCATATACTCGCTCAAAACCACCCACAGAGAGCCTTTTTAAATGGAGTTCAGTTGCTATTCTTAGATACATATCCATACCAAGAGCATTATGATGAGTGACAAATGGCTTCGCTGCAGCACCTCCAGCTTCAGTGCCGAGAATAGGCGTCTCTATCTCAATAAACCCCTGATTGTTTAAGAAATTTCTAATTTCATGTATCATCAAAGCACGCTTTCTCAGGCGTTCTTTAGATTCAGGATTTACTATAAGGTCTATATATCTCTGCCTATATCTAGTTTCTACGTCAGCTATTCCAAGCCTGCGCCTTTTACCTTCGATAATCTCTGGAAGTGGCTGTAAGCTCTTTGCAAGAACAGTCACTGATTGAACATCTAAGGTAAGCTCACCACGAGGCGTTCTACGAATTAAGCCAGTAGCACCGATGTAATCACCCTTATCTAAAAGATGAAATAAAGATTTTAACTCTTCTGATCTGGTATCGACGTCAGAGAAAAGCTGCAACTTACCATCTTCATCATAAAGATCGATAAACATCCAGTCATTTCTTTGATTATGAACACGCCCACAAACGGTTGCAATAAAATCGCTTTTTTCACCATCAGGAAGTGCCGAAAATTTCTCACGTAACTGTTCAGAGGTATGAGATCTCTGAAACTCATAAGGATATGGATCTATGCCATTTTGCTCTATTTTTTCTAATTTACTTAACCTTTGTTCACGTAAATTAGAACTCTCTATACTATCTTCTATCTTAACCATTATCTAAAGCCACTACTATACTAGGTTTCCCTTTCACTATGCCGATACCAGTTACGACAAAAGCACCCATCATCGGCTCTAACTCTGGTGCCTGATCTATACCAGCTCTAAAGGGCTTAGCTAATGTAACATTAGGCTCATAGCCGAGAGTCCCTGGTGGGTCCTGCTCTGGATCAACTACTCCGTCGATAAGTTCAACAGGTTCTTTAGTAAAGGGATTAATAATTTTTTTGGTAGTTCCTAATTCATCCAAATCAAAAGATGACTCTGGAATAATTCCACCTGTATCAACAGAAGAAATCTGTATATTGGAAGCAAGAGCTTGAACAGAAGCTATTACTTGAGCATTCTTGGCCTTATCTTGAGCTTCCATTAAATTAGGTATAGCTATGGTAGCCAAGATACCGATGATGATAACTACCACCATCAATTCGACTAAAGTTAGACCCTGATTAGATCTATAAGAACGTTTATCAATTCTTAACATAAGCTAGTTAAAATGATAACACTATTGGGGGGCTTTGTATCCAAGTCGGGATCTTATCTGATTTTAAATAATGAAGATAATATACAAGTCATTCATTTGAATGACTACATAGGACTGAGCAGTATGGGTATTTGGCTATTATAGGTAAAAGGCAGAAGAGTACACATGAATTCAGAATCAATCGTAACTCTTGAGAAAATCCACTCAAGACTAGATGAAATAGAACTAGTCTTAGCCAACGGATTTAAGGATATAGGCTCTCAGCTTAAAGAACATGCGAGAACCCTTACCTTTCTTTCTCAGGCACTAGATAAATCAGGACTAATTGGTAAATTACCGAATGGTTTGGAGAATAACCTTGATAGCAGAACTCAGTATGAAAAGATTCGCGAAGATGTATATTTATCAATGAATATTGAACTTAATGAAAAAAATAAGAAAAGCCCCATGGGTAAAGAGATTGATGAATTTTTAACAAGAATGCGTCTGACTTTTCTTAAGAGTAGTCTTAATATGGCAGATGCTCCACCAGAGAAATTGAGGCACATAATGACCAGTAAATTTCCTAACATTATGACTAATTTTGATAAAATTGATCATGATGAAAAGGGTATTATTAAACAAATTAATGGTCTTTTCACTGGGAATGTTTATCAAGGAACTTATACGAAAGATTTGATTAAAAACCTTTATAGTGTCCTCCTGAATTGGAGTTGATTAAGTCCTTTAAATCTTTTTGTCGAAAAATGCTAATTTATTAAGTATTTTTTAGTGAACCCTTAAAGAAAGATTCTGAAACTTTATTGAAAGAGAAGCTCGTCAAAAATATTAAAATAGCTGGAAAAAAGAGTAGGTGAGGATCTGTTCTTAAATACTGAAAAGCGTCACCAGCTAAAGTACCCCAGCTAGTATTTGGTGGTGATAGCCCTAGCCCAATGAAGCTGAGTGTACTTTCAGAGAGTATCGCACGTGGCAAAGTAAACCCCAATGATACAAGAATTAACGATGAAACATTAGGTAACAAATGCTTAATAATAAGCTGCTGGTGACTTAACCCTATTAATTTACTTGCAAGAATAAATTCTTCTTTTTTTAACTTAAGTAATTCAGCCCTAGTAATTCTTGCGATCTCCATCCAATTAATACAGGCAAGACCAATTACAATCGCAGTACTAGAGCGAGAAAAACATAATCCAATAATACTTAAGATTAATAAATCTGGTAGTGAATAAATTAAATCAATAAATCTGAGAATTAAAGAATCTACCCAACCGCCGATATAAGCAGCAGCTACTGCGATCAAAACACCTATAAACAAAGCAATAATCGCCGTCAAGAAAGCTATCATGAGACTAGTTTGAGCACCTAAAATCAATCTCGTAAACAAGTCTCGCCCGAGAGCATCTGTACCAGCAAGATGTAGAAAACTTGGTGAAGCAAGTATCTGAGAACTATCTATCAAGAAAGGGGCGCAAGGAAAAATCTGTGGAAATTTTGCATAAAGCAAAGCAAGGCTTGAAATAATTAACAGAAAAATTATGGAAAAAAAAGGCATTATTCTTATCCTCTAGTTCACCCGTAAATCCGTAGGAAGCTTAAAATATGTCTTCTCCTCTATTACGCTTAAAATTTCGATAAGTGAATCCTTGGCATAATCGCTATTACTAAAATCCCTAGAATTTTGGTACAGTGAATCTCCTAATAATTTAGATATTAAAATATCAATAAGCCTCTCTGGTGCAGAGGCACCAGAGCTTATACCGATAACCTTATTTTCTAAATCAGGAATCATAGCGGCTAAATCAAATTGTTCTGGATCTGAAACTAAATTAGCTGGTATTGAGTGCTTTTGAGCAAGCTCAACTAATCTAAGAGTATTCGACGAATTTTTACTGCCTATAACTAATAAATGGTCACAGTGACGAATAAGTTCTTTGACAGCATCTTGCCTATTTTGAGTGGCATAGCATATATCGTCAGCCTTTGGGAATTCAATCTTAGTAAAATATGCTTGAAGAGCATCCACCAGTGCCTTCGTATCATCTAAAGATAAAGTTGTTTGTGTCGCTAAGATCAGCTCCTCATCTTTCTTAATTAAAGATTTAAGTTTTTCTACGTCGAGTAAATCCTCTACCAAAAAGATATCCTCCTTCGCATAGCCCATAGCTCCCACCACTTCTTGATGGCCACGATGTCCTACATAAATTATTTTCTTGTTCAAAGATACGGCTTTTAAAATTTCTTTATGAACCTTAGTCACAAGTGGACAAACCGCATCAATGAAATGAATACCTCTAGCTTTAGCTTTTTCTATAACAGCAGGGTCAGTACCATGAGCAGAAAAAATTAACTTAGCTGAATCTGGTACTTCATCTAATTCCTCAATGAAAATGACTCCCCTATTCTTAAAATCATTCACGACGTGATGATTGTGAACAATCTCATGTCTTACGTAAATTGGAGCAGGGTAAAGCTTTAAAGCAATATCTACAATCTCAATAGCTCTATCTACACCTGCACAAAAGCCTCGTGGATTTGCGAGAATGATTTTTTTAGGTCTCGGCACAAGCATAAATAATACAATAGGAGAGTACTCGTTACAAGAAACTTATTAAAAGATTACACGAAAAATGCTTGAATTAGCTCCCTTCCAAAACATACTTTTCAAGATACTACCTCTGTATTTAGTTATCTTACTTGGTTATATCGCTGGTCGTTTTCTAGAGATAGAGAGAAAAAGCATATCTTTAATGATCATGTATGTAGTTGCACCGATAGTGTTTTTCAATGGCATTATCAAAGATAGAATTCCTCTATCTAGTTTAAATATTGCTTTAGTGGTATTTTTAATTTGCTGCACACTTGCCTTACTAGCTCTAGGAGTAGGTTCCCTACTCTGGAAGAATTTCAATAAAAACCTTTTAGCTCTCTGTGCCAGTTCTGGCAATATGGGTTACTTTGGGTTACCCGTTGGCTTAGCTATTTTCGGTGAACAAGCTCTAGGAACGCTAATCATGGGCATGCTTGGAATAATTATTTTCCAAAACTCTGCTGGATTCTTTATCACAGCGAATGGAAAACATAGTTTCAATCAAAGCCTTAAAAAAACACTACTAGTACCTAATCTTTACGCTGTCGCTCTTGCCTTCTGGCTAAAAGATTACATCGATCTAAATAATTTAAACGCCTTTGCTAAAGGCATTTTCAGAATCACAGATAATTTCACTGGTGCCTACAGTATTTTAGGCATGTTAATAGTAGGACTAGGATTAGCTCAGATAAAGAAGATTAAACTAGATAAAGACACAAGTATATTTTTACTACTCAGCCTTTTTTCTAAATTCATACTCTTCCCTCTCCTAACCTATGGCTTTATCATTATTGATCAGCATACATTCCAGATTTTCAATAGCTTTACCTATAAGGTTTTAATGCTTTTATCTCTGACACCTATTCCAGCTAACGCAATCGTAATCGCTTCTAGCTTGAAGCTCAATATCGACAAGATATCTATTGCGGTAATGATCAGCAACATCCTAGCCTTATTTCTTATCCCTTATTTAATGACCATCTGGAACTAGTCGTTATAACCTTCAGCTATCATGGAAACTTTTAGCTTCTTTACAGCCTCTTTAATCATATGAGATACACGAGAAGGGGTGATTCCTAATTTCTCTGCGACTTCATTTCCTGAATAGTTTTCGTAGAATCTCATGTTAATAACTTGCTTCAGATTATCTGGCAGCTTAGTTATAGATTTCATTAAACTTTGTTTAATCGCTAAAAGCTCTAATCTGTCTAAGTGATCTTGAGAATCATCTGCTGGAGAGAAACCTAAATCTTCCTCCATGCTTTCAACAGACATAATAACCTCAAAAACTGCTTTACGAGCATCATCTAAGGTCTTAATCTCAGTCGTTTCAGTTTCGTCAAACTCTTTCTTTGGCTTACTTGCATCTGCCTCTTCCACTGATGGAGCCGTTCTTTTTACTCCATACCAAGACTGACGTTTTCTTAATTCATCAGTGATAGCCCATTTCACTGACTGTGCGATATAGCTAGAATTATATTTAGTATCTACTTTAGTCTTAGCCTGTTCTATGAGATTATGAACAGCTATTAAGCCAGTGTTTACGAGTTCATCGAAAGAAAAAATATTTTGATATCGCTTAGAGCTAAATTCTTTTCGGGCGATCATCTCAACTAAGGGCATAAACTTAGCGATATCAGCCCCTCTTGTAGTAGTTTCTGAAGTTATTTCTAGAGATTTTATATCTGTCTTGCTATCTGACATCGTGAAAAGTATTTCAGGCAATAAATACTCTCTATTTATACCACAAATAGAGCTGTGATTAAGGCATCCTCCAAAATTGCTATAATCATCAGCGTGAAAGCTATTATACTGTCTGCTGGTAAATCATCTAGACTAAAAGAACTAACCCAAGAATTACCTAAAACCTGTTTGAAAATAAATGATGAAGATTCTATCCTGTCTCGAATGCTGAAAATTCTTGACCAAAAAGGCTTCGCTGAAGCGACTTTGATTATAGGCTATGCCGCAGAAAAGACTCAAGCCTTTGCAAAAAATATAATCCCTCAATTAAAAGACCTAAAGTTGAAATTTTTATTAAATGATGATTTTGAGGATAAGGATAATATATATTCTGTTCATTTAATTCAAGAGCTTTTAGGTGATGATACTTTAGTGTTTAATTCAGATATAGTTTTTGATACAAGAATCCTAGAGATAGCGATGAAGAGACTAAAGAATAAAAAAAGCTTTTTAATGGTAGATGATTCAAAGCCTCTCGTTGATGAAGATATGAAAGTTATAAGTGAAAATAAAAGAATTAAAAGAATCAGTAAAAGCTTAGATAATGAAAGCTCACACGGTGAATATATCGGCATTATGCATATATGCAGCAAAGACAGAGCTATTTATGCAGAGAAGCTCTCTGAATTGATTTCAAATAATGATGTGAAGAGACACTATGAGTACGCACTTGACCAAATTTTAGAAAACATTGATCTGAGTCTTGAATCCACTCAAGCTTATGCTTGGACAGAAGTAGATACATTAGAAGATTTAAAAAGAGCCCAGAAACTAGAATGCGTAAATATGACATCCCAGAATCTGTAATTTTTTTCGATAAGACTATAGATCTGTCTAATAAATTAATTCAAATCCTCAAGAATTATCAATACCAAGACCCTTTATTTATCTGTGGTACAAATAGCTACAAAGAGCTTGGAGAAGAGATCTTTAAACAATGCAAATCTGTACTAATTGATTCAGAGCTTATTATCGCTCCTGAAATTAATAAAGAATTTATTAGAAATGATTTAGCTCAAGAATACCTTAAATCTCAATCTCCCATAATCGGCATCGGTGGTGGCAAAATCTTAGATTTTGCTAAATACCTATCGTTTAAAACTAAGAGGACTTTTATCTCCATACCGAGTAATGCTGCACATGATGGAATTTTTTCACCTATATCAGTAATAGCAGGCTTCAGCCTCGGTAGTAAAATGCCCGATCATCTGATGATTTCTTTAAACACTTTAGAAAAAGCACCCTTAATCAGTATTCAAGCTGGCATCGGTGATTTAATCGCAAACTTCACAGCCATTAATGACTGCTATATTAGCCAAGCCT
The DNA here is from genome assembly GCA_046080385.1 of bacterium. GTDB lineage: Bacteria > Cyanobacteriota > Vampirovibrionia > LMEP-6097 > LMEP-6097 > LMEP-6097. The sequence goes on along the minus strand of JBJTTW010000184.1, from coordinate 14,795 downwards.
TTAAGGAAGTGATGAAAAATGAAATTTTTCATCACGGACTGTCAGGTGAAGAAGTTAAGGATCCGCTCCCCGAGCTAGGTTTTATACCTCGGTCGGGGTCGAAAAATGCTAAAAACAGCATTTTTCAGCGGATCCTTAAGGATAAGGATGGAAACGCAGAAATTGGAGTTCGCAAGCAGTCCAATAAAGGCACTGTTACCGAACGTGCAAGTTCAAGGCTGAGGAGGATGAATGACCGCAGTGTACTACAAGTACATGAGGATCATGAGGACGACGAAAACGCAGAAATTGGAGTTCGTGAACAGTGCCAAGAAGCGATTAACCTTGCATATCAAGGTTCCATAGAATTAATAGATTTAATTTATGCCTCACAATCAAACAATGGAGTCGTGGTGGAATCTATAAAACCTAATCTAGAGCTTCTTCACAGCACAAAATTCCTAAGACAATTTATCAGATCGCTCGTATTATCAGGCATGGCAATGTATTATGCAAACAATTCAAGTCCCTGTTCTGGTAGTGAGCATATGATCTCACATGCCATAGATGCCATCTATGGTCATGGTGTGAAAGCAGCTCATGGAATTCAGGTAGCGATAGCGAGTTACTTCATTTATCCACAGCAGCTTGAAGTTTTAAAAAAAATAAATCAATCACCTGAAAGGATAATAAATTTCGAGGAACTTTTTAATTTACTCAAGTTACCCAAGAGTTTTCAAGAAATCGATATTTCTAACGATGAGCTAGGCTATATTCTAGCCTTAGCACCTAAAACTCGTGCTAATAAATTTAGCATTTTAAACCTAAAAGATAACCATTTAAAAATTTCTAATTAAGTAAAATCCCAAAAATACTGCCCCCACCGAAAGTAACATAGTTAAGGTGACATACAGAAATGCTGTGCCTAATTGTCCTCTGCTGCTGAGTAATGCGAACTCTAATGCTACTGTTGATAATGTGGTAAAAGAGCTGATAAATCCTACTGTGAGCATAGCTTTTAAATCTTGACTAACAGAGAGTTTTAAAGCAAAAAGCTCTACCAAAACTCCTAAAATAAAAGAACCTAAAACATTGACAATTAAGGTAGCCAAAGGATAGCTCTGCACCCAGATGCGATTTATCCCAGTCATCATAAGGTGCCTGAATACTGCACCTAAAACAGCTCCTATTGAAATAAAAAATATAGTTTTCACTAAAAAAACTATAACTGAAAAAAGCTTTTGGTGAAAGCTTTTAAATGATCGCTAAAATTTACAAATTATAAATAAATCATCAAGTCCCTAGTAGCCTCCTTAAAATAGGTTGTTGGAAGAAGGATAACTGTAGCTCAAGGGAGAGCTACTAGGTGACTGAGGGTAATTAAACCACTCCCCGACTTGATGAACTAATATTCTATTAACAAACTAAAATTAAATTCTGGTTAAGGGGCGTGTAGCCGAACTCCAATTTCTGCGTTTTCGCCCGCCTCATGATCCTCATGTAAGCTTGATTCATCAAGCTTGTATTTCTGCTTGCTCGGATATGAGCCACTTACATGGCTCGCATCCTCGGCATCGCCAGAAATTACATCCAGTACACTGCGGTCGTTCGTTCTCCTCAGCTTTGAATTTGTTCGTTCGGCTACACGCCCTTAAGGGCGTTATGACTTAGAAGTAACACTAAGTGAAAAGAACTTCACCACGGCATAGCTATTAGACCAATCTATTCTGCTAATTGAGCTCAGTGGAACATCTATACGAAAAAAATTATCGACAGGTATATCTAAAGCTATTATTAGCATGGCCCTCACTACCCCTGCATGAGTACTAAGAATAATTTTTTCACCAATTTCATAATTAGTGCGAATATCTTTGAGTGCGCGTCCCACGCGTGAAACGAAATCTCTGACGCTTTCTCCACCTGGCGGGCAGAAATTAATAGGATCTTTACTCCATTTTTCCCAAGACTTTGCATCTTCTTCCCTAATCTGCCAATAGGTTTTACCAGCCCACTCACCTTCACGCTTATCTGTAAGCCCGCTATGCTTAAAGAAGGTTGGTTCTCCTATATTTTTAGCAATAACATCAGTAGTCTCTACAGCACTATTATTAGGACTTGAAAAAATAGCACTAATTCTCAAATCATGGAAAAAACTAGAAATTAATTCAGCCTCTAAAACACCGTCACTACTTAAGCCTTTATCGTTAATATCTGGTACACGCCCTTTAGCAGAGTTTTTAAGCTCGCCATGTCTCACCAAATAAAAAGACTTTACTTCTTCTGAAAGATCTAAACTTTGATCCATAATTACATTTTAGCTAATTTCTTAGTCCTGACCTAAAAAATGGCTGAGCCTTAACGCTTAAATCCCTTATACATAAAGACTGAAATAATAGCAGTCAAAGGAATAGCAAATATAATACCAATACTTCCAGCTAAGGCTGAAGTAAGCTCTGTGACTATGATTTCCATGTTTAGCAGTAGGGCTTTGGGTTCATAGCTTTCTAGAAGTAAGAATAGAGGTAAAGATGCTCCAGTATAGGCAAGTATCAGCGTATCAGTCATGGTACCCATAATATCCCTACCGACATTCATCGCATGCTTAAAAAGATTATTAAAACTTTGATTAATATCAGTCAAATATAATTCCTGAGTAGCACTTGCAATAGATACTGCTACGTCCATAGCGGCACCTAAACTTGCGATGATGACCCCAGCTGAAAGTATTCCTTGGAAATTCATCATACTATTAGCGCCCCCGTACATGCTATTTGCTAAAAGGATCTGTGCCTCATTGCTCGCAAGACCGCTTAAAGGAGCGCCTTTAATAACAAAAAAGGATGTAAGACCAGCGATAGCTACTGCCCCAATACTGCCGATAGTTGCAGCAAAAGCTTTTTTCGTAAAGCCAGCGATAGAAATTACAGTTACAGCAGTGGCTATTGCCGAAATAAAAATACCCATGACTATAGGGTCAAAACCCTCTTTAATAGCTGGTATTAAAATATATATTATCGAAAGAGCTGTTACAAAGAGAGAAAGAATAGCTTTAAAACCTTTAAAGCCAGAAAAACCTATAATTAAGACTACAAATAAAATAAAAAGACCTATTACATAGGGCTTACGGTGGTAATCTATAATTGCAACCTCATTAGAATCATCTGCTGGAGAGATAATATATTCTTTGTCTTTTTTAGCTACTATGCCAAAAGCTAGATTGTCTGGCACTATATTATTGATAAATAATTCTGTATTTTTTTGTGGTCCATCACTAATAACTCTAACTTTGACCTGCTGCTCTTTAGCACTAATTAATTGATCTAAACCACCGGAGACACTTTCAAGGGGAGAAACTTCTAAAACTTTTACTATCTGAAACTGCGGAACGGGAATCTGCTTAGCAGAAGCTTCTGTCAATTGTTCATCAGCTGATACTCCCATCAGTATCAAAAAAAAGAGCGTAAAAAGAAAACTTGAATTGATTAATAATTTCATATAAATAATCTAAACCTCAGCACTGCTTCCAATCATAACAGGGTGAGAGATACTCCTATTAGATTAGCCAAATAAGCTTATTTTTAGTTATATAAACTATGGATTCTGGGCTTAATACCCCTAGTTACCGATTATGGCTTACAAAGCTAATAAAATTAAAGCATGGACCAATAGGATGAAAGTAGCAGCACTACTGCTACTCCTAGATGAAGGTGCTGCTGCAAAAATTATCAAGAACATGGATGATTCGACTCTAGTAGTGTCACTAGCAAAGGAAATATCGATGGTAGGGGTACTCAGCGAAGAAGATCAATACAATCTTCTAGATGAAATATACGATATCTTAAACTTACAAATAGGTAAGATGAGCGGTAGTATTCAGAAAGCGGAGAACATACTTGTGCAAGCTTATGGTCGCGAGGTGGCTTCTAACGTACTCGATAAAATGACTAATACTATACATCGTCTGCCATTTGAATTTTTACGAATGGTTGATGCAGAGCAGATAGTTGCAGCTATACAGGGTGAACACTCTCAGGTAATTTCTCTGGTTCTTTCATATTTACCTGTAGAAAAAGCTTCTAAAGTTTTAGCTTTTTTACCAGAAGATATTAGGTCAGATTGCTCATTGAGACTTGCAAAAATGGATAAAACTAATCCAGAAATTTTAAGTCTTGTTGAAAAGACTTTAGAAAGAAGGTTTGCAGCCTTTATGAACCAAGCCTCGTCTAGTCAAAACGTTGGCGGTGTTGATGCTATTGCAGAAATCTTAAATAGACTTGATAGGAATATTGAGAAGAAGATACTTGAAGATTTGGAAATTATCGATCAGAACTTAGCAGTCAATATCAGGAACTTGATGTTTGTATTTGAAGATATTATAAAACTCGATGATAGAGCTATGCAGGCAGTGATGAAAGAGGTAGATATGAAAGGATTGCCTCTTGCACTTAAAGGTGCCGATGATGACATTCGAGATCTATTCTTTAAAAACATCTCAGAGAAAGCAGCTACATTATTAAAAGATGAACTTGAAATGATGGGACCTGTTATGGCAAGAGACGTTTCAGCAGCGCAAGCTCAGATAGTTGAAATTATTAAAGCCCTTGAGGAATCTGGTCAGATCATGATTAGATCTGAAGGTGAAGAAGAAGCTATGATTATGTGATTTTTTTACTTACTACAGAATCTTTGACTTCCATAATTTCTTAAACCACAAGGCTTAAAAATAAGCTATTATTAAAGTTCTGAAAATTAGCACAGCTAGTAGCTATTTACTTTTTGTGATAATTTTGCGGGCAGATGTCCGAGTGGCTAAAGGAGACAGACTGTAAATCTGTTAGCGTTACGCTTACGCTGGTTCGAATCCAGCTCTGCCCACCACTCTTTTTTAAAAATTACAGTAGTAGATTACTTGACTGCTGCTAAAAACGCAGAAACTGGAGTTCGGCTACAATGCCATGAGGCTGAGGGAGATAAATGATTGCTAACAGCCTACTTAAGCGATGAAACTGCCATAAACCTTTCTAGATATTTGGCGAGTACATCTACTTCGATATTTACTTTTGTACCCTCCTTAATCTGAGATAAATTCGTCTTTTCCCAAGTCGCCGGAATTATAGTTACATAAAAATAATCTGAATCTTTCAAGACATTTTCATTAATGTCCTGAAGTTCATTCATATAACCTACTTTCACAACAGTAAGACTAATGCCAGAAATACAGATAGAGCCTTTATTAATAAGATATTTAGAAAATTTAGGTTCTATACTAAAGTAAATATCATGACTCCCCACTTGATCAAATATTTTAATACACTCCACAACAGTATCTATATGTCCTTGCACTATGTGACCGCCCAATCTATCTTGAACTCTAAGGCAGCGTTCAAGATTTACAAGATCATCATTTTTTAAATATTTTAAAGCAGTAACCTCTAAAGTTTCTTTTACCGCAGTAACGGAAAAAGAATTAGAATTAAACTCAGTCACAGTAAGGCATACACCATTCACCGCGATACTATCACCAAGTTTTATATCTTCTAATATCAAGGCAGCTTTGATGCTGATTTTCAAATTAGTATCAAAGTATTCTAAATAGCTAACTAAGCCAGTTTCCTCTATTAATCCCGTAAACATAAGTCTTTATTATAATAGAATTTTCTTTATATAATAGGACACTGTCGCCGAACGAACAAGTTCAAGACTGAGGAGGACAAATGACCGCAATGTATCAAGCATACATGAGGATCATGAGGCGGACGAAAACGCAGAAATTGGAGTTCAGCAATAATGTCCTAGATCATCTCAGCAGAAGTGATCTTTACTGGATTACTAGAACCATCATCACCAGGGAAAGATGGAACATTCTCTTTAGCTATTTTATTAACAACATCCATTCCTTCGATAACTTCACCAAATATCGCATAACCATAAGGATCTACACCCCCTGGATTCAAACTAGGTAAGGGAGCTAAATCGATAAAAAACTGACTGCTAGCACTATCTGGATTAGAAGTTCTAGCCATAGCCACTCTTCCAGCCTTATCATGCTTAAATCCAGTCTGCTCCATTGGCACATAGCGGGTTTTATTAGTCTCTGGATCTACAAAATTTCCAGTACCCGTGCCGAGCGGACAACCACCCTGAACAACAAAACCCGGAATTATTCTATGAAATATTACTCCTGTATAAAATCCTCTACTCACAAGATCTTTGAAATTTCCAGCAGTGACAGGTGCTTCTTTAAGAAATAGCTTGATCTTAATATCACCCTTAGTCGTCTTCAAAACTGCCGTATCTTTAGCATCAATAGTTTTTTCCTCTTTTTTAACTCTCAATTCCTGTGATTCCATTTTTTTATTTCCTTTTATTATATCTGCTTGTTTTGTTTGGGCTAACTCAGAAAAAATCGGCAGGCCTTTCAGGAAAAATCCCACAGATACAAAAATAAATAGAGAAACTAAAAAAATCAATAAACATTTAGGTGTTGTTTTCGTTTCAGTCTGTTTATTCATTCAAATTATAATTTTATCTATCCAGCGTGGGAAATTAATCAGCAGAATTAGATTTTTCTTGAGTAGTTTGTGCTTGAAGATTACGAAGCCTAGTCGCTTTAGTACCGATTCTAGATCTAAGGAAATAAAGTTTAGCTCTTCTGGTTCTACCACTTCTAATAATTTTAACTGCTCTGATTTTCGGTGAATGAACTAAAAATGTTCTCTCTATACCGATACCTTGAAATATTCTTCTAACCCTAAAAGTCTCATTAACTCCAGTACCCGCTCTTGCGATAATTAAACCTTCAAAATGCTGGGAACGCTCTTTACCACTTGTTTCTTGAATAATCGTTTCTACCTTAACAGTATCCCCTACTCTAATTACAGGTGGCTCCGCTTTAAGGTGCTTAGATTCTATATCTTTAATTAGCTGGTTCATAATTTCCTTGAATCAATAATTATAATATTTTTTAAGGCTTTTTGCCAAGTAAAAATAGTGCATATGCTAAAGATAAATAATAATTTTATAATGGTGCCCCTGTATCAAATGCAGAAGAAAATCATTTAAGATTAAGAAACTTATAAGCTTCTTAAAACACTCATGCACCTTTTAATCATTTTAAGTTTCCTTAGTCTCAGTCTTTTCACAGTCAACCCCCTTAAGGCTGCTGGTTTGCTGGGTGTCTGTTTAGATCAAAATTTAGTTCCCGAGAATTGCTCCTCTAATAAATTATTTTTTCCTACTTATAAGATTAGTAATGGCACTGCAACAGTCAAGTACAGGGTAGATAAAGGCGTTTTGGGAGAGTTCGACAATGCCACTTTACAGACTAGTGTAAATCAAGTTCTCAACACTTGGGAAAATGTCTCTAGCTTAGATTTCAGCCTAGATGGCGATGGCTTAATATCCTCTGACGTAGATGAAACTAATTACAATTCCATACTTTTTTCAGATGGTCCTCTTGGCTATAGTCCTATTATCTTTGATGATTCAGGGAAAATACTGATTGATGTATTGGGAGCTGGCTCGGAAAATGATATTCTTGGTTTTGCTTTAGCTAGATTTTTTAGTGTGCAAAATAACCAAATCACGGGGATAATTGAATCACAGTCTCTGATTAATGGCTATCTTTATAAACTTAGTAATCGCCCAGATGTTGCGAACCTAAATACACTGCTCAATGACTTTAAATCCACTGTATTACATGAATTTGCACATATGGTCGGCTTAGATCACAGTCAAGGTGGGCAGATCGATGAATATCAGAAATTAAAAAAGGGGGAAAGCTCTCCAAGTCTAGATTTAAATACGTTTCCTATTATGTTCCCCGTTAGTGCTAATCCCACATTGAATCTCCAAAAAGATGATATATCTTCAATAAATATCGCTTACCCTAAAAATCAGATAGTTAATAATTCTGGAACTATTACTGGCAGGTTGATCAATGGCAATCAAGCTGTATTAGGAGCAAGCGTAATTGCTTACAATATTAATAACCCTCTTCAACAGATGGTTACATCTGCAAGTGACGTAGATGGATTAGGCCAAGGAAATTTCGTACTGCCTTATTTAAGCCCTGGGTCTTATATAATAAAGGTGGAGCCGATCGCGGCAGATTTCACTTCAGGCTCATCAATCGGACTACATAATCCACCAAGTGATCCAAGCTCTATTCCTAAATCTTTCTATAATGGCAGCGAGGATATTTTACAAAATCTAGATTTAGATTCTGCTCTAGCTCAAGCTTTTAAAATAGATGTTGTCGCGGGGAAAAATATTAATAATATACAAATCAATCTAGGCGAGAATGAACCTGCTAATTTTGAGTTAGGTGGCAAGGCGATTAATCAAGTTATATTTCTTACTGAAGGTAAATCACAGTTTATAAATTTACGAATCGACAAAATTGGCTCAGGTTCCCGCTATATCGATCTTTCTACAAATTACAGTAGTCTAATTAGTTTTTCGGAAAATCCTGTAAGAATAAAGTCTAATGAAACTACTAAAATTATTAAAGTAAAATACAGCTCATTAAATAAATTTATAAAAATACTAGGAAGTGAGCTATCTGGCACATTCAGCATTCCAATTCAAGCAGAAGACCTTGCCTCTGGCGACATTGTGGCAAATAAAATCCTCAGAGTCTTTTAGACGAGTCTCTTGAGGGCGATGAAAACGCAGAAATTAAAAATTAAGAGCAGCCCCTCAATGCATAAAGTAAAAATCTTAGATTATCTTGTTAGTGATTTCCACGGCGTAGATGTTGATTTCAGAACGACTTTAGAAAACACAGAAATTGGAGTTGAGCAAGAATACAATGATTCCAATATTCATATAATTACCCTTAATATGGCACATCTGCATCTTGCAGAGAGAATGCCAGAATTTAAAAAAATTCTTACTGATGCTGAATTCTTAATTCCAGACGGTGAGAGTATTTGTTTACTTGCAAGAATTCTTGCAAAACAGAAGATTAAAAAAATAGCTGGAATAGATTTAGCAGAAAAGCTTATCAATAGTTATTCACGCATCGCTTTTCTGGGTGCAGAACAAGCTGTAAGTGACTCTCTGAAAAATTTATTAACCTTTAGATATATTGAAGCTGATGTCTTTAATTTAAATTCCAGCAAAGAGTTTCTCTTTGAGCATGGTTTTTATGAAAAAAATCAGGAAGAGGCTGTCATTGAGAGAATAGTTAATTTTAATCCTGAATTATTATTAGTAGCCTTAGGTTCCCCAGCACAAGAATTGTTAATTGCTAAATATAGACATCTCTTTAAAAATACTATGATGATCGGCATAGGTGGCAGCTTTGATATATTTGCTGGAAAGCTAAGCAGAGCACCAAAACTTTTTATTAAATTAAAATTAGAGTGGCTCTTTCGAATTCTTCAAGAACCCAAAAGGCTTGGGCGTTTTTTTAGTAATTTAAAAAATTTTCTATTCCTACTATTAAAAAGCCTCTCGCGTGAGGCAGCGAAAAACGCAGAAATTAAAATTCAGAAACGGTGCCTTGATGAAAAATACTGAAAAGCAGTTTATAATTACGAGGTATATGAAATTCACGCTTAAGAAATTAGACTTAGAAAAGTCTTTAGGTAGTTTAAAGAAATCCTCTTTCACAGCAGAGTCTTTGATCATTACCGAGTTTCAACAGGATAAGAAGAAACCTAGCCTTTCAAGTCTTTTTACCTGTATTGATAAAAGATTAAACGGTTATCTCTCAGACTCAATTAGGGAAGAAGAATTTGAATTTAAGGCTGCTGAGACCTTAGTTATAAAACTCAATTCAGCAGAAAGATTTAATCTTGATATGCAGAATACTAAAAAAATCATTTTGGTAGGACTTGGTGAGGAGAAAGATTTCAATAAAAAGAATGAGCGTAAAGCTATCGCTTCATTAGTGCGTAAAGTTAAAGCTGAAAAATTAAAGAGCTTTGCTATAAAGGCAGTTCAAGATTTATCTCTACTGGTGGAGACCTCTATACTTATCGATTATGAATTTACGAAATATAAAACTGAACCTAAAAAAGATAAAAAAGAATTAGAAGAAGTACTTATTCTTTCTGAAACGGCTTCAGCCAAAGAAAAAGAAATTATTTCTAAAGCAGAAATAATCGCAAACGCGACGAATAAAGCTAGAGACTTAGTTTGGGAACCAGCTTGCGTAGTGACTCCTAGCTATTTAGCTAAAGAGGCTAAGAAGATTAAAGCTGAAAACCTGACAGTTAAAGTATTAGAAAAAGCTGACTGCGAGAAGCTTAAAATGGGTTCTTACCTAGCTGTCTCTCTTGGCTCGGATGAGCCACCTAAGTTTATAGAGATAAGCTATATACCTAAAGGGAAAATTAAAAAACATATCGCGATAGTAGGTAAGGGAGTGACCTTCGACAGTGGTGGTCTAAGTCTTAAACCCGCTAAAGCTATGGAAATGATGAAAGAAGATATGTCTGGTGCAGCAGCGACTATAGCTATAATGACTGCTATCTCCCAGCTTCAACCAGCTGGCGTGCAGGTTACTGGCATTATTGCAGCTACTGAAAACATGCCTAGTGGCAAAGCCTATAGACCTGGTGACGTGATCACTGCGATGAATGGTAAGACTATCGAAGTTAATAACACTGATGCAGAAGGTAGATTGACCTTAGCTGATGCTGTTGCTTATGTATCGACTAAAAATCCAGATGAGATTATAGATATCGCGACACTTACAGGCGCTTGCATTACGGCACTTGGAAACGTTTGTGCAGGTCTGATGACCAATAATCAAGCATTGCTTGACAGAGTAAAAGCCGCTGCAGAAGAGCAAGGTGAGCGTATGTGGCAGTTACCTCTTTATGATGAGTATAAAGAGAAATTAAAATCTACTATCGCAGATCTTATTAATGCTGGTTCTGGTGGTCAGGCTGGTGCTCAGAATGGTGGACTCTTTATTAAAGAATTTATCGGCAAAAAACCTCGTTCAGAAGAACAGATCCCATGGCTACATATAGACATAGCTGGTCCTTGTTGGTTTGAAGATGCTCAGGACTGGTCTCCTAATGGGGCTTCAGGAATTCCTGTTAGAACTCTGCTAGCTTATATTTTGAGCGTGTAGCCAGCTGAAAAATACTATAAAAGTTAATTTCTAAGTCATTATCTGATTTTAAAATTTCTGCATAGTGGCTCCAACTTAATAAACTAGATAATGTTTCGTGACTCTCAGATTTTCCAGACACTGTCTGGATTTTTGGGAAAGTTAAATATAGTTTTCTAATTAAAAATAAATTAGACCTGCTGAAACCCTTCCCAAATTCTAATGTTAAATCCTTAGAGAGCTTTGTTAAAAGCTGATTGCCATATTGTGCTTTCTTTGAGCCTTCTTGCTCAAATTCTACAATATGTCGCCCAATCTGCCAGTAACTTTGTAGTAGAACAGTATTGACTGCCTTGGCGGCTTGTCCCAAATCATCTCTGTTCCATAGAAAATAACAAATACCGCCTGCTACATCAACACCAAGGAAAATATCATTTGAATTTTCAAAATCAATCAATTTCCTAATTCGTTTATCTGAGAGCATTTCAGATCTGAAGTCATCTAAGCCTTTGCCACCAGCGTACCAACGAGCAGGGATGATCATCATTAGGTAGCGAGGATTTAGTTTCATAGCTTGCTCAACAAATTTATGATAGAGGGGAATAGCTCGACCTCGAATACGAACATCTTGATTCTTATCCCCCCCCCATCACTCAACTAATACCAAAATACCATTTTATATACATTGATCCAGAATGTCCTAACTCTGTAATTGTTCTTGCTACTCCAAATAACTAAGATCTAACAGACTTACAGCTATAATATTTTCTTGTGCTCAAAGAAACATATAAAGAAGCTGAGGCTCAATACCAAGACCTTCAAATTAAGCTTAAACACTGGAGTCATCAGTATTACGTAGAAAATAATAGTGAAGTTACTGATGCTGTTTATGATGCTCATTTACAAGAGCTGATAGCTTTAGAGGCTGCTTATCCAGATTTAGTAGAAGCAGATAGCGTTACGCAGACTGTGGGAACTGGAGTCTATAAAACTTCTTTTAATAAAATTTCTCATGCGATTCCGATGATGAGCCTTGCTAATGCTTTTGGTGAGCAGGATATACGCGCTTGGGAAGAAAGAGTGAATCGAATAATAGGTGCTGAAACAGTAAGGACTTATGTATTTGAGCTTAAGATAGATGGTTTGAGCATAACGATAGATTATAAAAATGGTCGATTATATAGGGCGGCTACTCGTGGTGATGGGAAAATTGGTGAAGATGTTACCCCGAATATTTTTACTATAAAGTCTTTGCCTAAAGATGTCCAAGGTCTGGATGACTGTACTATTCGTGGAGAAGTTTATTTGCCTAAAGCTGAGTTTCTAAAGGTAAATGAAGCTAGGGCTAATCAAGGATTAGATCTTTACGCAAATCCTCGCAATACGGCTTCTGGAGCGCTTAGGCAGCTTGATCCTAAAATTACAGCTGAGAGAAATTTGGATGTTATTTGCTATGGCTTATATTTAGGCAAAAGTCCAGAAATAGGAGCTTCACTACAAACTCACTATGCTAATAGTGAGGTATCTGCTAATTATACTGTTGATTCTGACGATGATAAGATCTCCACGCATTGGCGTGCTTTAAGGCAGCTTGAGGATTGGGGTTTTCCTGTAAACAAAGAGGGTACTCATCTCTGCACTAATATTGAAGAGGTCATTAATTTATACCATGAATGGCAAGAGAAGAAAGATAGTTTAGATTTAGAGATAGATGGAGCTGTTGTTAAAATTAATGAAACTCACTTACAGAGAACACTTGGTGTGACTAGTAAGTTCCCGCGTTGGGCGATGGCTTTAAAGTTTACGGCTGAGGAAGCTGTAACTAGAGTTATTTCTGTGGATTATGAAGTCGGCCGTACTGGTGTAATCACTCCAGTAGCTAATTTAGAACCAGTGCTTTTAGCAGGTACTACTGTGAAGCGTGCGACTTTGCATAACTTTGATCAGATAGCTAGGCTCGGAGTTGAGCTGGGGGATAAGGTTTCTGTGCGTAAGGCTGGTGAGATAATCCCAGAGATAGTTTCTGTAATCAAGTGTGATGAAGATAATGAGAATGATGAAAGCGTAGAAATAGGAGTTCGTGAGCAATTTCAGTATGGAGTTTTAGGGCAAGAAGCTTTAAAGCTAATAGGAAAACCTAGCAAATGCCCTGTCTGTGACAGTATTTTAGAGCAAGAGGATGTGGCGTTGAGATGTCCTAATATAGTGGGTTGTGCTGCTCAGATACAGAGGCGTATTGAACATTGGGTGTCGAGAAATGCTCTGGACATCTCTGGTCTAGGACCTTCTATTATAGAGCAGCTATTAGAGGTGAAATTAATTTCTAATCCACTAGACCTTTATAGACTGAGATATGAGCAGTTAATAGATTTAGAAAGAATGGGCGATAAGTCGGTTAATAATCTGCTGGCAGCGATTCAAGCTAGTAGAGAAAAGGCCTTCCATAGATTTCTCCATGCACTTGGGATTAAGCATGTGGGTTTAAATGTAGCTCAATTAATAGCTTCTTTAATCCCTAATTTATCTGAGCTTGAAAATGAAGTTTTAGTAAATAATGGGCAAGAGCTTTTAAAGTTAGATGGTCTTGGGGAGAAGATTCTAGCTTCCTTAATTCAGTTTTTTCAGTCTGAGATTTATGTTCAAATAAAAAAAGATTATTATGAACTTGGCTTTAGTTTTACGGAAGTAACGCAGCGTAAGCTCTCTGATAGATTTTCGGGGATGACCTTCGTTATTACTGGAACTTTGTCTGAGTCTAGATCCTACTTTGAAAAGCTAATAAAGGATAACGGCGGTAAAACTAGTTCTAGTGTTTCTAAAAGTACCTCTTATTTATTATGTGGTGATGAAGCTGGTTCTAAGTTAGAGAAGGCGAGCTCACTAGGGGTGAAGATTTTAGATGAGGAGGAATTTAGGCGGATGCTTGTTGGTCCAAAGAATCTTGATTAGCTTGTCTCATATTGACCACGTTAATTGTATTATGTTTTAATGCTGATATACTTCTTTGATTTTCCTTACTTAAGTCTACGGGTGGGGTTTCAAATCTATTCTTGTATTTTTTAGGAAACTCATCAAGGCAGTTACGAACATCATCTTCAGTTTGAATTTCTGGATTACTGATTCGATGGAAAAAATCTGGGGTGAAAGCGATAGGGTTATTTATTAAAGTCCTTGAAATACTCTGCCTCTCAGTTTGAGTTAATTGAGAATTTGAAGTCTCTAGCATTTTGCTTAAATATTGTTTAAGTAGTTTCTTAACTCCCCCTAGTCTAGAACCAAGAATTTCTTTCTGTTCTCTTGCTTCGCTTGCGTAAGGTTTTAATATTTTACTTAAATCTATTACAGACCAGTTTGCTTGAGTTTGGTATTCTCTGAGAACTTTATAGAGTATGGGCTTTAGATAACTCATCTCATTTTTTGCTGATTCATACTGTTGAATAAATCGCTTTTGAATGAAGTTGGCACTAAAATACTTGGTCCCAAGTCAAGTCTAGAAGCTAAACTATTTACTAATTTATCTACTTCTGAGCTGAAGTGATTGATAGGTGTTTGACTGCTAGCTGCAGAAGCTTGTGTGAAATTTCGGGGTAGTTCGTGAATTAATTTTTCTGATTACCTATGAAGCCGCCCAAAAAACAGCTTAAGTGCTAGCCACGCTTACTTATGTAAGGTATGATTAAGGTATGACAAACAAGATCCAATTTCAAAAAGGCTTAAGCTTAGAAGAGTTCATAAAGAAGTTTAG